>CAZGED010000056.1:0-10115 GCA_964525085.1 uncultured Senimuribacter sp. | reverse complement strand
GCATCTCCGAACACCATCGACGAACTGCTGTCCACGGATGTTATCCTGGTACCGGGATTCATCAAGAGAAAGAATCCTGTGATCTGGAACAAGATCAAGCAGGCTGCAAAGGCAGGCGCAAAGGTAATCGCCATCAATACGCCGGATAGCCAGACTTCTTACGAGTTTGCCGCGAAGGTGATCGAGGCTGACAACAGCACTGTCATTCTGAAGAGCCTGGCAAAGGCTTTGATCGATATGGGCAAGACTTCCGAAGCAGAAGGCTTTGATGCGTTTGCTGCTTCTGTTGCCGATGCGCCGCTCTGTGATGAATGCAAGGGCGCGGCGGAGATATACGCCAACGCTAAGAAGGCTATGATCGTATATCAGCAGAATGTTCTGTCCGAGGAAGCGGCCGCTCTTGTAGCGGAGATCGCATTGCTGTCCGGCCATATCGGAAAGCCGAGAGACGGTATTCTGGCGGTCAGACCGAAGAACAACTCTCAGGGTCTGGCGGACATGGGTATCCGCGCCGGCGCAGAAGCTCTGGAGGGTGTCAAGGGACTGGTCGTATTCGGCGAGGATCCTGTGGCTGCCGGCTGTGACCTGTCCGGACTGGAATTCTTGATGGTTTCCGATGTTTACATGACAGAAACAGCGAAAAAGGCTGACGTATTCCTTCCGGGAACCGGCTTTGCAAGCACAGACGGAACCTTCACCAATACGGAGCGGAGACTCCTGCCGGTAGAAGCCGCTATCTGCGAAGATGTGGATTTCAGCAACTGGGAGATCGCAGCAGAGCTTGCTCACGTATTTGAAGAAGAATTCGGTTTTGAAGACGAATCCGATATTTCCTGTGAAATGGACGATGTACTGCCTCTTTACAAGTATGCAGAGTTAGGTGAAGTCCTGGGCGGCGTTATGAAACCTGCCCACACCAGATTCATCCCTGCGGCCGACGCTAAACTGGTAGACGTACTGCCATGCACCGACGCCCTGATGAACCTGATGGAAGAACGAATCCCTGAAGCCGTATCCCCAACCCTGTAAAGGGTTGGCGGAACGTCTCATGGAGACATTCGGACATAAAAATAAACGCCCTGGTTCGGTGTAATGCCAAACCAGGGCGTTTGTATATGGATTGGGAAATATGAATGATATCCCAATGAAAGCTTATCCACATATTCTCATAAAAAATCCCCCTATGAACAACCTGCAAAAAAATGTGGATAACTTGTGCCTTGACAAAAAGAAAAAATCGTGCAATTGTTGCAATCAGAGTGGTACGAGGTTTTTAGTTATCCACATAAAACTGTGAAGAAATTTGTATACAATTTGGAAATAACTGTGCATAAACTGGCAAAGGCTTAAAAAATACGGAAGGGAAGCGTGTGGACAAAGGTCGGGATTTGCGGAAGGCTGTGACGAAATCTGCAAGTTTTTCTAAAAAAACATCGAACAAAAAATAAGACTTTCAAACAAAAAAGATGATATTTTTTTGTCAAAAAACCACGAGATTTTGACAAAAGATTAACAATATTAGGATGTGAAAAGTATACAGTACTTTTTTCGTCAGATAAATGCAAAAATTGAAGAAATATGATATAATGTGGCCGGAAGTATATTGCCCGCTTTTTTCGTGCGAGAAAAACGGGTGCAATTAGGAGGTTTATTTGTAATGGAAAGACTTTATATGAAGTCAAAAGACCAGGCGCAGGTCGCTGTGGAAGGGCTTTATAAGGATCTGGAACGACGGATCACCGCAAGCCCTGCAGGACAGTGCCCTGTGGACATGGCCGCCGCATTTCTCAGAATGTGTCATGCACAGAGTTGCGGTAAATGCGTGCCATGCAGAGTAGGTCTTGGGCAGCTTCAGATCATGTTGGAAGAGATCCTGTCCATGGATGCCAATCTGGATCTGAAAATTTTAGACCGGCTGGAAAGAACAGCGAAAGCCATTCAGGCAGCGTCAGACTGCGCCATCGGCGTAGAGGCAGCGGCCATGGTGCTCCGCGGACTGACAGGATTCAGAGAGGACTATGAATCCCATATCCTCAATCACTGCTGCGCGGACAATATTCTCAACAAACGGCAGCCTGTGCCATGCAGAGGCGGATGTCCTGCTGGTGTTGATATACCGGGTTACGTTGCTCTGGTACACGCAGGCAGATACGATGATGCCGTAAAGCTGATCAGGAAAGACAATCCGTTCCCGACGGTATGCGCTTTGATCTGCGAGCATCCTTGCGAAGAAAAGTGCAGAAGGACCATCATCGATGCACCGATCAATATCAGAGGCATCAAGCGGTATGCAGTGGATAACTGTTCAGAAACCGTTTCCGTACCTGAGCGTATGGATAGTACGGGAAAGAAGATCGCTGTCATCGGCGGCGGACCGTCCGGCCTGTCTGCGGCATATTTCCTTTCGATTATGGGACATGACGTTACCGTCTTCGAAAAACGCGCCCAGCTGGGAGGCATGCTCCGCTACGGCATCCCAAGCTACCGTCTTCCGAGAGAAAGGCTGCAGTGGGATATCGACGCCATCGCATCTTCCGGCGTCACATTTAAGACAGATTACGATGTGGAATCCGACGAGGCCATCAAGGAGATCAAAGAAAATTACGATGCCATGTACCTGTCCATCGGTTCCCATAACCATAAGAATTTAGGAATCCCGGGCGAGTATGCCAAGGGCGTGATCCCGGCAGTGGAAATGCTCAGAGGCATCGGTGATGACGCTATGCCTGACTTTAACGGCAAATCTGTCATCGTCGTCGGCGGAGGCAATGTTGCCATGGACGTGGCGAGAACCGCAAAGCGTCTGGGCGCCAGCGAGACATGCATCGTATATAGAAGAAGAAGAGACGATATGACCGCACTGCCGGAAGAAATCGGCGCGGCTATTGCAGAAGGATGCCTTTTGATGGAACTGAAGGCGCCGTCAGAGATCATTGTCGATAAGAACGGAAATGTAAAGGGGCTGTATGTACAGCCGCAGATCGCAGGAGAGTCGGACAAGTCCGGACGTCCTAGACCGGTAGACGCTGATCAGCCGAGGGAGAAGCTGCTCTGCGACATCATCATTTCCGCCATCGGTCAGGCAACCGATCTGAGTTTCTTTGAAAAATACGGCATTCCGGTCTTCCGGGGCAATATCAAAACAGAACGGACCAATGTGGTTGACAAGGTGAAGGGCATTTACGCCGGCGGAGACTGCGTAACCGGACCTTCCACTGTCATCAACGCCATTGCGGCCGGAAAGGTTGCTGCGGCCAATATCGACAGCTATCTGGGCTTCAATCATGAGATCACCTGTGATATCGATATCCCGGTGCCTCAGATCGAAGATAAGAAGGCACGCGGCAGAATTGAGCTGAAGGAGAGATACGCATCAGAAAGAGGCGGCGACTTTGGTGCGGTAGAACTTCCAATGACGAGACAGGAATCCCTCGCAGAATGTTCCAGATGTCTGCGCTGTGATACCTGTGGTTTCGGATCATTCAGAGGAGGCAGGATAGAAAAATGGTAAATTTGAAAATCGATGGACAAAAAATTTCCGTTCCTGAAGGGACGACGATCCTGGATGCAGCAGAAAAAGTCGGCATCAACATTCCGCATCTCTGTTTTCTGAAGGGAATCAACGAGATTGGCGCATGCAGAGTCTGTCTTGTGGAGAGAGTCGGTATGGATAAGCTGGTCACCGCCTGCAATACGGAGGTAGAAGAGGGTATAGAGATCCTGACCAACAGCCCAAAGGTCAGAGAAGTGAGAAGGATCAACGTAGAGTTTATTCTTTCTGACCATGACTGCAAATGCGTACAGTGCGTCAAGAGCGGCAACTGCACTCTGCAGAAGATCGCCAACGATCTGGGGATCATCGAGCAGCCGTATCAGAATATCGCTGATGTAAATCGCTGGGATTTCGAGCTTCCGCTGATCCGTGAATCGTCAAAGTGTGTCAAGTGCATGCGCTGCATACAGATCTGCGATAAAGTACAGTCGCTGAACGTGTGGGACATTACGGGATCCGGGTATCGGACCTCCGTAGGCGTTGCCAGAAACAGAAAGATCACCGAGGCCGACTGCTCCCTTTGCGGACAGTGCATCACCCACTGCCCGGTAGGTGCGCTGAGAGAAAGGGACGACTTGAATCTGCTCCGTGACGCCCTGGCAGATCCGAAAAAGATCACCATGGTGCAGATCGCGCCAGCCATTCGGACCGCATGGGGCGAGGGCATCGGCATTGCCAAGACCGAAGCAACGACCGGAAAACTGGTCAGCGCCTTGCGCAGGATCGGCTTTGATTATATCTTCGACACGACGTATTCTGCCGACCTGACCATCATGGAAGAAGGCAGCGAGTTCGTCGAGCGGTTCACCCATAGAGATGAGTACCAGTGGCCGATGTTCACATCCTGCTGCCCTGGCTGGGTCAGATTTGTCAAAACCCAATACCCGGAGTACGTGAAGAATCTTTCCACTGCAAAATCCCCGCAGCAGATGTTCGGCGCCATGGCAAAGACCTTTATCGCGCTGAAGATGGGTGTGGATCCGGATCAGATCTTTTCCGTATCCATCATGCCTTGCGTATCAAAAAAATATGAAAAGGGCGTCGCAGAAGTAGATGACACCGGTCACGGAAAGGACGTGGACCTGGTACTGACCACCAGAGAATTGGATCGTCTGATCCGAGCGGACAATATTCAGCCTGACGATCTGAAGGAAGAAGAATTCGACCCGATCTTCGGTGAAGGCTCCGGCGCAGGCGTCATTTTCGGCGCTACCGGCGGCGTCATGGAAGCGGCGCTGAGAAGCGCATATTTCCTGATTACCGGAGAAAATCCGGAAGCGGACAGCTTCAAGAGCGTCCGCGGCATGGACGGATGGAAAGAAGCCACCTTCGAGATCAAAGGACTGAGAGTCCGGGTTGCCGTCGCCAGCGGACTGGGGAATACCCGCAAGCTGATGGAAGCGATCAAACGCGGTCAGGTCCAGTATGATTTCGTCGAGATCATGGCCTGTCCGGGTGGCTGTGTCGGCGGCGGAGGACAGCCGACCAAGGACGGATATGAATTCGCTGAACCGAGAGGCCAGATCCTCTACGGCCTGGACAAATTCTCCAATCTGCGGTTCTCTCATGAGAACAGTGCCGTTCAGCTGACCTACGAGGAATATCTGGGCCAGCCAAACTCACACAGAGCCCATGAACTGCTTCATACAGACCTGGAAAGCTGGGATCTGAAGATGAACCGATAAGGACATCAAGGGTGTCAAACATGAAAGCCGGAAGGGCAATGATGGAAGATGGAACCGCCCAGGAAATTTCCAAGAAATACTTCGACGACGACTTTACGCCGGTAGAAAAGGAGTAAAACAGCCGTGCAAAAGAAGCAGCCAGAACATCAGGTTCTGGCTGCTTCTATCAGTTCTGCCGCGCTTTTGCGGGTTGTCTCTGTGATGTTGTCTCCGCCGAGAAGTCTGGCAATCTCATCTACGGTCTGCGCATCGGTCAGCCGCTCTACGTGGGTATAGGTCTTGTCCAGATCCGTCTCCTTATAGATGCGGTAGCTGGCGCTGCCGCAGGCCGCGATCTGGGGCAAGTGGGTGATGCAGATGATCTGATGGTTCTCCGCGATCTCCTTCAGCTTCCTACCTACGACGCTGGCCGTGACGCCGCTGATGCCCGCATCGATCTCGTCGAAGATCATAGTAGGAATGCTGTCGCAGGTGCCGGTGATGTTTTTGATGGCCAGCATGATTCTGGATATCTCGCCGCCGGAGGCCACCTTGACCAGAGGCTTCAGCGGTTCGCCCTTATTGGTGGTTATGAGAATCTCTACGATATCGCTGCCGTCAGGGCCGATGACGTCCGGCCGTCTGAAATCGATCTCCAGCTGGGCATCGGCGAAGTTCAGGTCGTGAAGCTCCTTTTCTATGGAACGGCTTAGTTCCTGAGCGCTGGCCCTGCGGACCTCGGTGAGATGGTCCGCCCACTGGGAAAGCCGCTCATAGGCTTCTTTGGATTCCGCTTCCAGCTGGGCCTTGATCTGATCAAAGTTCTCGATCTGGGACAGCTCCTCGTCGATGCGGTCGCGGTATGCCAGAATCTCGTCGATGGAGGAGCCGTATTTCCGCTTCAGCCCGTCGATCAGGTTGAGGCGGGAGATGGCGTTGTCCAGCTCTTCCGGCGAAAAGGTAATCCTTTCCCGGATCTCGCGGAGAGAGGCGGATACGTCCTCCAGCCGGTAATAGAGGTCGGCGAACTCCTCAGTGACAGCCGCGAGGTCCTTTGAGAAATCCGAAATGCCCTGCAGGGCGGCAAGGCCGGCACCCATGGCGCTGGCCGCGGCTGTATCGCCGTCGTTGAGCAGTCCATAGGCGGTTTCAATGCCCGCAAAGATCTTTTCGCTGTTCTGCAGCAGGGCGGCCTGTTCCGTCAGCGCTTCATCTTCGCCGGGAACCAGGCGGGCTTTGTCGATCTCATCTCGCTCGAAGCGGTAGAAGTCCATTTTCTTCAGGTTATCCCGCTCCTGGGCCAGTAAACGGTTCAGCTTTCCCTGAACCTCGTGATAAGCCTGGTAGGCCTGGTCAAAGCTCTGGCGGATGGGAGCGATCTCCGCGCGGTGGTAGCTGTCCACCAGACGGATGTGGTTGTCCGGGTTCAGCAGAGACTGGTTGTCGTACTGCCCGTGGATGTCGGCCAGGCGGCGGCAGGTCTCCTGCAGCTGGGCAAGGGTAACCAGCTGTCCGTTGAGACGGCAGAGATTTTTTCCGGCGGAGGAGACCTCTCGCGTTATGATGATCTCCTCGCCGTCCAGCTCGCCTGCCAGCTGGACGACGGCTTTCGCGGCGCCATGGCGGACAAAAGTAGAATCAGCCCTGCTCCCCAGAGCAAGGCTAACGGCTTCAATGACGATGGATTTGCCGCTTCCCGTTTCACCGGTTATGATGTTGAGACCGTCCTCAAAATCGATATCGGTCTCCTCGATGATGGCAAAATTGCGGATGCTGATGTGGTTGATCATTGTCCTCTCGCCCTCATGATCAGCATGTCGTTGAAGATCGCCAGGATCTCTTCTACGTTTTCTTCCTTGTCCACGATGAGAAGAACGGTGTTGTCACCGGCTACCGAGCCGACCACGTGGGGCAGGCCGATGCAGTCCACAGCCTCTCCGGCGGCAGGTCCGCAGCCGGACAGGGTTTTGATTACGATCAGGTTCTGCGCTGAAGCGAAGGATGTGATGGTTTCTCTGAAGATCTTGATGAATCGTTCGGAGATCGGCGCGTCCTGCTTCGCGCTGACTGCGTATTTATATTTTCCGGAAGCAGAGAGCACCTTGATCAGCTGCAACTCTTTGATATCCCGTGAAATGGTAGCCTGAGTCACTTCAAATCCCTCTTGCTTCAGCAGGTTTGCCAGTTTTTCCTGCGTCTCAATCTCATTGTTGGCGATGAGTTCTAAAATCTTATTCTGTCTCGAATAACGCATCTTTTTCTCCTTAACAACTGTACTGCTCTGGCGGCGTCGCCGACCGGCAGGTCCGCGTATGCGGTGCAAGAGCATAAATCCTTATTTCTATGTAAGATTATACTATGGAATACATCAAAATGAAAGAAAAAAATGAAAATCGGAAGGAAATAGAAAAAATCTCTGTGGTGGACAAACGTACGTTCCTGTGTTATACTGTTAATGTGTGTTTTTAGAAAGGAAATTTTATGCGAATTTTGGGAATCGACCCAGGATATGCGATTTTAGGCTGGGGCGTTTTGGATATGAAAGGAAATCATTTCTCCGTGGTCGACTACGGAGCGGTGACGACAGAGGCCGGTACGGAGATGCCTTTGCGGCTGCAGCATCTGTATCAGGAGCTGTCCGCCATCATCGAGGAATACCATCCGGAGGTGGCGTCCATCGAAGAGCTCTTTTTCAACAACAACGCGAAGACGGCTATCATGGTGGGACAGGCCAGGGGCGTCGCCGTGCTGGCCTGCATCAACGGCGGCCTGGAGATCAACGAGTATACGCCGCTGCAGATTAAGCAGGCCCTGGTCGGATATGGAAGAGCGGACAAGAAGCAGGTGCAGGCCATGGTTAAGGCGATCCTCAACCTGAAGGAGGTGCCCAAGCCGGACGATACGGCTGACGCTGTGGCTGCGGCCATCTGCCATGGACACAGCGCCGGGAACAGGGTTCGGAATTTGAGGCTGAAGCCATAGCCGCAAAATGAGGCACAGCATGGAGGTACAACATGATTCGATTTATCAAAGGAATTTTTCATCCTTCGCCGGACGGCAGCGTCATCATAGAGACTGCCTCCGGCCTGGGATTTGAGGTGAATATCCCCGCCAATTCCGCTCTCTACAAGCACATGGAGGGCGAGACGGTCAAGGTGCATACGTCCATGATCGTAAAGGAGGATGACGTCAGTCTGTACGGCTTTTCGGACCGGGAGAATCTGGAGCTGTTTGAGCTTTTGATCACGGTAAACGGCGTGGGCGCCAAGGCGGGCATGGCCATTATGAGCGCACTGCCGCCGTCGGAGCTGAAGCGGGCCATCGCCGGAGGAGACGCCAAGTCCATTTCCAGGGCCAACGGCGTGGGAAAAAAGACGGCGGAGAGAATCATTCTGGAGCTGAAGGACAAAGTGGGCAGTTTTGACGATCTGGATGCCGGGCAGTTTGACGAGGTGTTCTCAACGGCAGGGGACGAGCGGAGCGAGGCTGTCGCTGCTTTGATCGCCCTCGGATACACGAAGAACGAGGCTGCTTCCGCCGTGGGCAAGGTAAAGGACGACAGCCTGACCTGCGAGGCGTACATCAAGCAGGCGCTGAAAAATTTGTTTTAGAGGATAGAGTATGGAAGACGAGAGAATTACCCAGTCCAGTGCGGTATCTTTGATGGAGGAACGGCAGGAGACTACCCTGCGGCCTCAGCATCTGGACGACTTCATCGGGCAGAAGACGGTGAAGGATAATCTGAAGATTTTTATCGAGGCGGCCAAGATGCGCGGCGAGCCTCTTGACCACGTGCTGTTCTACGGGCCGCCGGGTTTGGGAAAGACCACACTGGCCGGCATCATCGCCAACGAGCTGGGCGTCGAGATCAAGATCACGTCGGGACCTGCCATCGAACGGGCAGGCGATCTGGCGGCTATCCTGACCAACCTCAATGAAAACGACGTGCTGTTCATCGACGAGATTCACAGGCTGAACCGTTCCGTCGAGGAGGTACTTTACTCCGCCATGGAGGACTACGCCCTGGATATCATCATCGGCAAAGGCCCTTCGGCCCGCTCTATCCGCCTGGATATCGCGAAGTTTACGCTGATCGGCGCCACGACCAGGGCGGGAAGTCTCTCCGCGCCTCTTCGGGACCGGTTCGGCGTCATCGATAAATTTGAGCTGTACACTCACGAGGAGCTGGCCGAGATCATCAGACGCTCTGCCGGCCTGCTGGGGGTGGAAGCAGATGAGGCCTCTATGATGGAGATGGCCCGCTGCTCCCGCGGCACGCCCCGGGTGGCCAATCGGCTGCTGAAGCGGATCCGGGACTTCTCCCAGGTGCGGGGAGATGGCGTCATCACCCGGGAAATCACGGAAAAGGCCCTGGAAGCCTTGGGGGTGGACCAGCTGGGGCTTGAACGGCTGGACCGGGAGATCCTTTCCGCCATCATCCTGCGGTTTAACGGCGGGCCGGTGGGCATCGACACCATAGCGGCCTCCATCGGCGAGGAGCGGGTGACCATCGAGGACGCCTACGAGCCGTATCTGATTCAGTCCGGCCTGCTGTACCGGACACAGAAGGGGAGAATGGTGTCCCAGCTGGGCTACCAGCACATGGGCATCGATTACCCGCAGCCTGATGCGGCGAAGGCCGCTGCCCAGGAAGATGAGTCGGAGACGGAAGAACAGCAAAGTCTGCTGTGACAAAATTTGCTGTGACAAATTTTGCTGTGACAACAGAATTTGCGATGACTATAACGGAGTGAAGCAATGAGAATTGACGATTTTGATTATGATCTGCCGAAGGAGCTGATTGCCCAGAGACCTTCGGAAAAGCGGGACGTCTGCCGCCTGATGGTGCTGGACCGGCAGCGTCAGACTGTGAATCACAGGCATTTTTATGATATATT
>CAZGED010000055.1:8509-10123 GCA_964525085.1 uncultured Senimuribacter sp. | reverse complement strand
TGCATTCATCCGGCGGCCCACCGGGAAGAGGTCGACGCACTGCTGGAGAAGAAAGTCATCGCCATTACGGCGGAGGATTCCCACCGCTATGGTTCGCCGAACTGTGAAGCGGCGGGCAAGGCCGGCGCATTTATGGGACTTTGGTCCATGATGAGTACCAACGGCGGCAGCGGCAAGTTCGTCAGCGGTCTGGGCGCGGCGCCGGGAATCAAAGCCCTGGTCTGCGGTGCGGGTACCGTGGGAAAAGGCGCGATCGAGGTGCTGCAGACCATGGGCGCATGGGTGACCGTGGCGGACATCAACATCGGTGCGCTGAGAGAGATCAGCACCAAATACGACGGAAAGGTTAACACCATCATTTCCAACAGATATAATCTGGCAAAGGAGATCGCCTCCACGGATCTGGTGGTCAACTGTGTGAGATGGCCGAAGAACGCCGCGGAGTTCATGATCGACCGCCAGATGGTAGCTTCCATGCGCAGAGGGTCCGTCATCGTGGACGTCAGCAATGATTACGGCTGCATCGAGACCTTCCATGAGACGACCCACGAGGATCCGATCTACATCGAGGAGGGCGTGGTCCACTACTGCGTCAGCAATATTCCGGGAGCCATCGCGGGTTCCACGTCCGTGGCATACGCCGCGTCGATTCTGCCTCACTTCAGAGCTATTATGAATCAGGGCCTGGAAGCAGCTTGCGCTAAAGACGGCTTCCTGCGCCGCAGCCTGACCGCATACAAAGGCTACCTGACCCACGAGGAGACCAGCGGCATCCAGAACCGTCCATGGGTACAGCCGGAGGTGATCCTGGGCATTGAAGATCGGCAGCTGGATCCTGCGCCGAAGGCCACTGTGACCAGATCGGAAAACTACTATGAGGAATTCAGAAAATAAGCAATCAGGGAAGTAAGTAAATAGATCGCCGAAGCCAATGTGCTGCCTGCCTAGCGGGCGGCATTTTGGCTTTTTGCCGGCGCATGCTTTTTGCCGGCGCATAGTCTTTGACGCGAGTCTTTGGATGATCAGGCGCTGGGTGCTGAGTCCTTTGTTTGGCCGATTTTTCTGATCGTAGGAGCAAACGTCTTTTATTACATTTGCGCAAAGTCGATGCCGGATGCCGTCGACCCGCTGGCATCGCTTTGCTCGTCGTCGGGTTTGTGACGTATCACGAAGCGATCAACTGGAATAAGGCCGTAGGCGTTACCATCTGCATGGTGGGCCTGTACTTTATTAATAAATGAGGGGCCTTTAAACGGCGCTGTGTCAGATCATTCCCTGGCACACAGCGTTTTCTATGGGGAAGAGTCACAATTGCGCAACTTTAGTCCGTACAGCAGAAAATGCTGGCAGGAGAGACCACCTCTGTGGTATGCTATAGACAGGATGTAAGGAGAGAAGATTAATTTTACAGAGAAAGGAGAAAAGCGATATGACTCTAACAAAAGATGATCTGCAGGCGATAGCTCAGATTGTAGATGAGAGACTGGAAGTTCAGCTTGAGGCAAAGCTGGAAGAAAAGCTGGAAGAAAAGCTGGATGCTAAGCTTGATGAAAAATTGGATGTTAAACTGGAAACAAGACTGGCTCCAATTATGCAGAGGCTGGATCACCTGGA
>CAZGED010000055.1:0-8409 GCA_964525085.1 uncultured Senimuribacter sp. | reverse complement strand
CGAAAAGACGGATCATTTGCAGGCGGACATGACAGATATGAAAAAACACATCGGCCACCTGGACGAAAAGACGGATCATTTGCAGGCGGACATGACAGATATGAAAAAACACATCGGCGGCCTGGATGAAAAAGTCGATGATCTGCAGACCGACATGATTTATGTGAAGAAGCATGTCTGCCATTTGGACCATATGGTAAAAAGTGAAGTTATTCCCCGACTGAAGGCCATAGAGGGCTGCTATGTCAGTACATATGATCGTTATCGGCGCTATGCTGATGGAATGGAAGGAACCATGGCAGATGTGGAACAGCTGAAGTGCGTAGCAGCAGATCATAGCAGACGGCTGCGGCGGATCGAAGCGGGCTGAAGCCTTTTTCGCAAACACGAGCTGCCGCAGACGCCGCGGCAGCGCAAATAAAATTTCTTTGACTTTATAGAATAGGAATGGTAGAATAGTTTACAGAGTGTTGAGCATTTAGCCACACGAAGGGGCACACCACCACGGGTGTGAACTTTCGTGTGGCTTTTTTATGTGATTGTTTGTTGCTCGCAGGCCCGTTCCTCTGGGAAAGAGTGTTTCGCAGAGGTTTTGAAAGAGCAGAATCCGACATCTGAAAGGAGAAGCAGAGATGGTAAAAATCAATGGTAAGGAGGAAAATGCCGCTGGAAAGACTTTGGAGGCATATCTGCAGGAAGCGGCATATCCTATGGCCAGAATCGCTGTGGAAAGAAATGGTGAGATCGTTCCCAAGGCCCAGTACGCCAGCACTGTGCTGAAGGATGGAGACAGCGTAGAAGTGGTAAGCTTTGTGGGAGGTGGCTGATAGTGGAAGAGAAGCGTGTCATTCCTACAGCGCAGGAGATAAGAGCTGCGCTGGAGCTGCGTCACACGAAGGCCGTCCAGGACAGGCTGTCCGATGCAAGAGTAGTGGTCTGTGGCTTGGGTGGACTGGGGTCGGCTGTCGCCATCAGCCTGGCCCGATGCGGCGTAGGCCACCTGCATCTGATTGATTTTGACCGGGTGGATCTGTCTAACCTGAACCGGCAGCAGTATGCCATAGATCAGCTGGGAAGACCTAAACCGGAGGCTTTGGCCGAAGAAATCCGCAGGTTCGCGCCGTATATCGAGCTGCAGACGGATTTCGTCAGAATTACAGAAGAAAATGTACCGAAGCTGCTGGCCGATGACGATTTCATCTGTGAAGCCTTTGATGCACCGGAGCAGAAGGCCATGCTGACCAACTGCGTTTTGGAGACTTTTCCGGGGAAATACCTGGTAGGCGCGTCTGGCATGGCTGGTTTCGCCGACGGCAACGAGATCAGAACTCGAAGGATCACATCTCGCTACTATCTATGCGGTGACGGCGTTTCGGAAATCGGCCCGGGGTGGGGCCTCATGGCTCCCAGGGTCATGCTCTGCGCGGCACACCAGGCCAACATGATCGTGAGACTGATCCTGGGTGTTGAACAGAAAGCAGAGGGTTAGATAAAGATCAAGCAAATGTCGGCCCAAATGAGAATTACGAAAAAGAAAAGAACAGGAGATAGATAAGATGGAGACGAAAAGAGATACGCTGATCTTAGGCGGGAAAGAGTTTACGTCCAGATTCATACTGGGCTCCGGAAAATATTCCATGGAGTTGATCAAAGCGGCCGTAGAGCAGGCAGGCGCCCAGATCATCACCCTGGCGGTCAGACGGACCAACACCAGACAGAGCGAAAACATTTTAGACTATATTCCGGACAACGTGACCCTGCTGCCCAACACCAGCGGAGCAAGGACGGCGGAAGAAGCCGTCAGGATTGCCCGCATGTCCAGAGAACTGGGGTGCGGCGATTTTGTAAAGATCGAGATCATGAAGGACAGCAAGTATCTGCTGCCGGACAATGGCGAGACAATCAAAGCCACGGACGCCCTGGCCACGGAAGGCTTCGTGGTACTGCCGTACATGTATCCGGATCTGTATACGGCACGGGATCTGGTCAACGCGGGCGCGGCGGCGGTCATGCCTTTGGCGGCGCCGATCGGCTCCAACAAAGGCCTTGCTACAAAGGAATTCCTGCAGATCCTGATCGATGAGATCGATCTGCCAATCATCGTGGACGCCGGCATCGGCAAACCGTCCCAGGCCTGCGAAGTCATGGAAATGGGAGCCGCGGCAGTCATGGCCAATACTGCCATCGCCACCGCGGGAGATATCCCTGCCATGGCGTCAGCCTTCCGCAAAGCCATCGAAGCAGGCAGAAGCGCCTATCTGTCCGGCCTGGGAAGAGTGCTGGAGCGGGGAGCCGCGGCCTCCGATCCTTTGACAGGATTTCTGAGAGATTAGCGTATTCAGCCGTATTCCGCACCAAAAGGCGTCAGCGCGGAAAAGCAGATGAGGAGATGACAAGTATGACAAAGACCAGAGAAGATAATCAATTTTTTGTGGATTCATCGAAATTAAGTCCGGCGGCCCTCGCGAAGAAGCACCGGCTCGAGACCGATCCGGCGGCGAGGACCGACCATATGGCCTATATGGAAGGCATGGAACAGATCAGCTCCGACGTGATGGAAAAGGTTCTGGGCCAGATGGAAGCCTACGATTATGACAGGTATACAGAAAAGGACGTCCGCAGGGCCCTGGCAAAGGAGACCTGCGGCATCGAAGAGTTGAAGGCCTTGCTCAGCCCGGCGGCGGAAGGCTTTTTGGAGCAGATGGCGGTTCGGGCAAAGGAGGAGACCGGCAAGCATTTCGGAAATACGGTCTATCTCTTTACCCCTATCTATATCGCCAACTACTGTGAGAACTACTGCATCTACTGCGGCTTCAACTGCTATAACGATATCCGACGAAAGAAGCTGAGCGGCGTCGAGATCGAAAAAGAAATGAAGGTCATCGCTGATTCCGGTATCGAGGAGATCCTGATTCTGACCGGCGAGAGCCGTTCCGCCAGCAGTGTCCAGTACATCGGGGAGGCCGTCAAAACCGCCCGGAAATACTTTAGGAATATCGGCGTCGAGATCTATCCGGTCAACGTGGACGAATACCGCTACCTCCACCGGTGCGGCGTGGATTCCGTCACCGTGTTCCAGGAAACCTATAACGCCGACAAGTACGAGACCCTTCATCTGATGGGCCACAAGAGAGTGTTCCCGTACCGTTTCGAGGCGCAGGAGCGGGCGCTCATGGGCGGCGTCCGGGGCGTGGCGTTTTCCGCCCTTCTCGGCCTGTCCGATTTCCGGAAGGATGCCCTGGCTACAGCCCTCCACGCCTATTACCTGCAGCGCAAATATCCCCATGCCGAGCTTTCCCTGTCCTGCCCGCGGTTGCGGCCTATCGTGAACAACGACAAGATCAACCCTCTGGACGTAGGCGAGCGGCAGCTCTGCCAGGTTCTCTGTGCTTACCGCATTTTCCTGCCTTACGTGGGCATCACCGTGTCTACACGCGAGGAAAAGCACTTCCGCGACGGCATTGTCAAGATTGCCGCGACAAAGATATCCGCAGGCGTTTCCACAGGCATCGGTGACCACGAGAGCAAATACGAGGGCCGGGAGACCAACGACGCCGGAGACGAGCAGTTCGAGATCGCCGATGAAAGGAGCTTTGACCAGGTGTATCGCGATATCGAAGAAGAGGGCCTGCAGCCCGTGGTCAACGACTATGTCTACGTTTAAACGCATCTGCGTCACCAACCGGCGTCTGGCGCGGCGGGACTTTCTGGAGCAGCTGGAGTTTATCCTCAGCCTGCCTGAGGATAAGCGCCCCGACGCACTGATCCTCAGAGAGAAGGACTTATCCAAAGAGGATTATCAAAAGGTGTCCGACGGGGTTTTATCACGATGCAGACGGTACGGCGTTTGCTGCATTTTCAACGGTTACAGGGATTTGGCGAAGCAGGCGGGCGCTGACGGCGTGCAGGTATCCTTTTCCACATATATGGAAAGTTCTGTGGATAACTTTGTGGATATCCCTTTGACCGGAGTATCTGTCCACAGCCTGGAAGAAGCCAAGGCCGCGGCAGAGCGGGGCGCCGATTACCTGATCTACGGCCACGTCTTTGCTACGGACTGCAAGCCCGGACTCTCGCCCAGAGGACTTGCGGCACTGCGGGAGATCTGCGAAGCGGTCAGCGTGCCGGTGTACGCCATCGGCGGTATCGACGAATCCAATCGGGAGCTTTGCCTGAAAGCCGGAGCGGCAGGCGTCTGCATGATGAGCGGGTATATGCGGAAATGAGCAGGAAGAAAACTTTTACGTGACAAACGGCGCTCCCCTGTAGTAATATGATACTATACAGAGGACGGGGAGGAGCTCATGAAAAAGATCGCGGTCATTGCCAACAACATCGATTACGCCCGGCACATTGCGGACAGCCTGAAGGTCTATTTTGAGGACAGAGCAGAGTTTCGATGCTATAATACCGAGACAGTCGGGAGAGCGGGCGTCGTGGAGGATTTCGTGGTCCTGTCGGCCTTTACCATCTTCCAGCAGGTAAAGAAAAAAGTGAAACCCGACGCCAGAATCCTGATCATCGACCTGACCTTGAGCAAGCGCACGCTGAAGGAGCTGGACAGAATACCGAGAAACGCAAAGGCGCTGCTGGTCAACATCGATTACCGGTGCTGCATGGAGGTCATTACCATGATCTACAACTGCGGTTTTAAGTCTCTGGAGTTGGTACCTTATTACCCCGGCTGTGATTACGATCCGTCCATCAAAACTGCCATTACGCCGGGAGAGCAGGGCCTGGTGCCGGAAGGCATGGATGTGGTCATCGATCTGAAACAGCGGCTCATCGACATCAATTCCATTTACCGGATCGCCCAGACCATCGGCGATGAAAATCCGATTCGCAGCGAGGCCGCAAAGGCGGCGGCTGAGCAGGCGGTCAACTTCAATCCTGTGATGGACAGGCTGCTGGGCGAGAACAGCAGCCTGTCAGGACAGATCAATACCATTCTGAAGCTGGTCAGGCAGGGGATCCTCATTACGAACTTCAGCGGAAAGATCTGTCTGGCCAATGAGATGGCGAAGGAAATGCTCAGGGAAAGAACGGAACTGCTGATCGGTTTCAACGTGGCAGAGGTTTTTCCGGAATTCAGCTCGGTCAGCGGCGGCCTGCTCAGCGAGGAACAGGCGGATAAGCTGATCTCCATCAATGACCGGCAGGTCATCGTCAAGGTATCCCGCGTAGAGGAGGAAAGCGGCATTACGGGCAACGTGATCATGCTGGAATACTTCGAGGAGGCAGAAGACCGGCAGCACAGGATGCGGAGCAAGATCAGAGGCTACGGCCACAAGGCCGCCTATACCTTTGATCAGATTTTGGGGGAAAGCGAGGCCATCGAAACGGCGAAGAAAATCGCCATGCGTATGGCACGGTCCGAATCCAGCATCTGCCTGTTCGGCGAGAGCGGCACCGGCAAAGAGCTGTTCGCCCAGTCCATCCATAACTACTCGTCGCGGAAGGACTATCTGTTCGTGGCCATCAACTGCTCTGCCCTGCCGGAAAACCTGCTGGAAAGCGAGCTCTACGGATATGAAGAGGGCGCTTTCTCCGGTGCGAAAAAGGGCGGCAAGATCGGCCTTTTCGAGCTGGCCCATAAGGGAACCCTGTTCCTGGACGAAATTGGGGAGCTGCCGATGCAGATGCAGGCCAAGCTGCTGCGGGCCGTCGAGGAACGGAAGATTTTGAAGGTAGGCGGGCGGAACATGATCGATGTGGATGTGCGGGTCATCTGCGCGACCAATCGAAATCTGGAAAAGATGGTAGAGGAGGGGAGCTTCCGGCAGGATCTCTACTATCGTCTCTGCGTCCTGCCGGTGCATATTCCGCCGCTGCGCAGCAGAGAAGGGGACGTGCTGCTCCTCATGAACCGGATGAAAGCGGCCATCGGTGCGGAGTACCGGCTGAGTCCCGAGGCTGAGAGCAGGGTGCTGCACTACCGCTGGCCGGGCAACGTGCGGGAGCTGAAAAACGTGACGGAGTATCTGGCCAATCTGGGGAAACCGGTCATCGACGCGGAAGATATCCCGGTGTTCCACGGAGAACAGGGAATTGCCATTCGGGAGGAGAAGTCAGCGGCGTCCGACGCAGGAGCGCCTCTGCTGAAGGTTCCGGGGGACGCCGGGCTTGCCGCCTTTATTCTGCGGGAAATCGAAGCGGCCCAGCGGAACCGGATTCATGTGGGCAGACAGACGCTGGCCCAGCGGGCCGCTGAGGAAGGCGTCTTTGCCACGGAACCGGAAATCCGAAGGGAAATGAAGAAACTGAGCGATGCCGGCTATATCGTTTCCTTCAGAGGACGCAAGGGCAGCGCCATCACGGAGCGGGGCCTGGCGGCCCTGCGGGAATGGGAACATAAATAGGAAAAAATGGACTATTAGGCTTTTTGGGAGACTCAATAGTCCTTTTTGCTTGCGCGCCGCAGACCCGCGGCTTGCCAGAAAAAGCCGGGACGGAAACCCTTTGATGCCGAAAAAGGTTGAAAATCCAGGCAATTGCGAAAAAAGTCGGGAAAGGCGTTTTTTTGGCACGCGCTTTGCTTTAATATCTGGTAAACGGAAAAACCCTATCAACTACTAAATGGAGGAAATGCTATGAGAAGCAAAATAGCAGCCAACAAAAAATGGATTTTTGTGGCAGGAATTATTCTGATCGTGGCAGCTCTGAGTACCCAGTTCGCTTTTGCGGATGGTGAGGAGGAGGAAGTACAGCTGTACTTCGGCGTTCTCTCTCTGGTACCGCCGGTGCTGGCCATTGCATTGGCAATTATTACGAAAAATATCGTGGTCTCGCTGGTAACCGCTGTGTTCGTCAGTGCGACAATCGTCGCCGGCTGGAATCCGGTGGAAGGCTTTACGTCCACCATCGGCACGTATATCTTCGCGGCGCTGGCCGAGGACAGCAACATGCAGGCGCTGTTCATGATGATCATCATTGCCGGCTTTGTCAACCTGCTGACGAAGTCGGGCGGCGCCAACGCCTTTACGGAGATGGTCACCAGCAAGGTCAAATCCCGTGCCACCTGTGAAGGTGGCATCTGGCTGGGCGGCCTGGTCGTATGGTTTACCGATACGGGGAACTCCCTGATCGTAGGACCGATCTTTGAGGCTCTGGCCGAGAAGATGCGGGTATCCAGGGAAAAGTTCTCGTACATTCTGGACTGCACCACTTCCCCGATCTGCTCTATGATCCCGATCATCGGCTGGGGCGTGACCACCATCCAGTACATCGATATCGAACTGGAAGCGGCCGGCATGTCGTCGGAAGTCAGCGGAATGAGCATCTTCATGCAGGCGATCCCGTTCAACTTCTACGCCATCCTGACCCTGCTTATGGCAGGTTTCATGGCCTTTTCTCAGTGGGACTACGGTCCGATGCTGAAGGCCCAGAACAGAGCCATGAAGACCGGCGAGACCATCCGTCCGGGCGGTACGCCGATGCGCAGTGAAAACCAGCAGAAGATCGACCTGCCGGAAGGCTACAAACCAAAGATCAGTACCATGGTCATTCCTCTTCTGGTGCTGCTGGCCGTAATCTTCACCTATTTGACTGCGAAGGGCATGTGGACCACCAGAGTTGCCGGCTCAGACATTCGTACCGGCATCGCTTCCGGTTTCATCTGCGCCACACTGGTTTTGATCGTCATCTGCATGAAGGAAAAAATCTTCAGCTTTGAAAAATGCATCAGCCTGTTCACCGGCGGCTGCGCCAATGCCATGTTCATGTGCGTCGTTCTGACGCTGTCCTGGTCCCTGTCCAACGTGACAAAGACCATGGGAACCGCTGACTACCTGATGGAGATTACAGAAGGCGTTCTGGCTCCGGGACTGCTGCCTTGCCTGATCTTCCTGATCGGCGCAGTGATGTCTTTCGCCACCGGCACCTCCTGGGGCACCATGGCGATCCTGTTCCCGATTGCGCTGCCGTTGGCCATCGGCTTTGGCGTATCTCTGCCGCTGGTATCCGGCGCCGTCATCGGAGGCGGACTCTATGGCGACCACTGCTCCCCGATTTCCGATACGACCATCCTGGCGTCCATCGGATCGGCCTGCGACCATATCGACCACTTTGAGACCCAGATGCCATATGCGACGACGGTCGGCATTGTCTGCGCGATCATGTTCCTGATCACAGGATGGATTGTAACCCCTGCAATGCTCATCGCAGCTGCGGCAGTGCTGATCGCAGCCATCTTCGTGCTGCACAAGCTGTCCGTAAGGAAGTATGGGCAAGTGAAATCTCCTGACGGTGCAAGCGCGTAAACGGATGCGGAAGATGCGCATGCGTGGAGCCTTATGGAAAAGATGAAGAACGTTTGATCAAAGGAGAATGGAAAATGAGCAAAGAGATTATCAATTTAGATGAATGCCTGGCGGCAGGCGTGCCTCTCCCTGATATTCAGGCCATCGACGG
>CAZGED010000054.1:0-10162 GCA_964525085.1 uncultured Senimuribacter sp. | reverse complement strand
CCCTGACGCCGACGAGATCGATACGGCCGAAGCGGGAGGCGAAACGCCTGCTGACGCGGTTGTAAAGACGCCCGCAAAGGACGGGGACAGAACAACCGCCGCATCGACAGAAATAGCAGAGGCAGATGCAGAAGAAGCAGAGGAAGCGGCAGAGGCTGAAGCCACAGAAAACGAAACAAACGAAACAGAGAAAAGAAAATATACGACAGAAGAGGAGGCCGCAGATCATGAGTAGGATCGGATACAATATCAAGCAGGCCTTCACCCAGATCGGCAGGAATAAGGGCATGAGCCTGGCGTCCGTGTTCGCCATTACGGCCATGATGCTGATCCTGGGCCTGTTCTTCGTCATAACCGTCAACATCAATCTGTTCACCGAAATGGTGAAGACAGATTACGACCAGATAGAGATCTTTCTGGAGGATTCCACCTCCGCGGAGGAAGCCCAGCAGATCATGGACGCAGTGGAAAGCCACGACCATGTGAAGCAGGTGGAATACCGGAGCAAGGAGGACGCGCTGAAGATCCTGAAGAAGCGCTGGGGAGAGAGCGGCTATCTGCTGGACTCTCTGGGAGAGAACCCGCTGCCCAACTCGCTGCTGGTCACAGTGGAGTCCCTGGAAAGCGCCGGAGAGGTGACAGATTACCTCTCCACCTTTGACGGCGTTGAGGACATCAAATATTACAAGGAGACTGTGGAAAAGCTGACCAAGGTAACCAACTTTCTGCAGCTGGCGGCTCTGGTGGTCATGGCATTCCTGGTCGTCGTTTCCGTGGTGGTGGTCTCCAATACCATCAAGCTGACCGTCTTTGCCCGCGCCCGTGAGATTTCCATTATGAAGTATATCGGAGCCACCAACTGGTTCATACGAGGTCCGTTCCTGGTGGAGGGCATCATCATCGGTATCTTCGCGTCCCTGGTTTCCGCCGGCATTACCTACCTGCTCTACAGCAAGGTAGTGGATCTGATCGGAACCCAGGTCATGACGATACTTTCGTCGCCGCTGGTTCCCGCGGGATATCTGGCGGTGAACCTGATCTGTATTTTCCTGGCGATGGGCGTCAGTATCGGCGCCTGCGGCAGTATCATCTCCATGCGCCGCTTCCTGAACGCATAGGGCGGCAGATGCGCAGAGCGTCAGATACGCAGGGCGCATAGATATGTGCGGACACAGACGCACGGCGTACGGAAAAGAGCGCGTAGAGACAGGAGGGATTTGAAAACATGAAAAAGAAAACACTGATCTGCTTTTTGATCGTCACACTGGTCTGCAGCCTGGGAGCCTATTCCCTGGTCTACGCAGACGACAAGGCGGATAAACAGCAGGAGCTTGACCAGATCAACGAGGAAAAAGAGGACGTCGAGGAAGATATGGAAGCCCTGACTTCCAGTATCAAAGAGCAGCAGGCTGAAGTCGACAAGCTGGAAGATTCCATGGAGCAGAAACAGGGCGAGATCGACCTGGCGCAGCAGGATATCGAGCAGACCATTGCGGATATCGAAAAACAGCAGGAGGGTCTGAACCAGCGCCTCAGAAACATGTACAAGAACGGTTCCGTGGGCTATCTGGATGTGCTCCTGGGCTCCAGCAGTGTATCGGAATTCCTCACCAACCTGGAACTGATCCAGCGGATCTACAAAGGCGATGAGGAGACCCTGCTTACGCTGGAACAGCAGCATGAGGAGCTGGAACAGAAGCAGGCGGCCCTGAAAGAGGAAAAGGAAGCGCTGAGCAAACAAAAGGCGGAAGCAGAGGAAAAGCAGACAGCCCTGCAGGCGGATAAGGAAGCGCTGCAGGCCAAACTGGAAGAGCTTAACGAGGAGGCTGACGCCATCAGCGACGAGATCGCAGCCATGCAGAATCCGGAAAAGGTCTATGAGGGCGGCCAGTTCCTTTGGCCGACGACGGCGACCTACATCACTTCGCCGTTCGGTTTCCGCATCCACCCTGTTACAGGCATTTATACGGGACATACCGGCGTGGATATCGGCGTGGGTTCAGGATCACCGGTTTACGCGGCGGCTGACGGAACCGTCATTGTGGCCAGCTGGTACGGCGGCTACGGCTATGCTGTGGTCATCGACCACGGCAGCGGCATCAGCACCCTTTACGGACACAACAGCAGCCTCAATGTCAGCGTAGGACAGCAGGTTAGCCGGGGCCAGGTGATCGCCAGCTCCGGCTCCACCGGTGTTTCCACCGGACCGCATCTGCACTTTGAGGTCAGAATCAACGGCCAGTACGTAGATCCGATGCAATACTTTTAAACAGGGTGAACTATGATTTTACAACCGAGCGTGATAGAACTATTACATAAGAGGGGCCTGTCCACGGAGGAGGAGATCGAAGAATTCCTCTCCGCCCGGCCCCAGAAGACCTACGATCCATTCCTGCTTCTCAATATGGAAGCAGGGGTGGATTTCATACTGTCTTCGATCGAAGACGAGGAAAAGATTTGCATCTACGGCGACTACGACGCCGACGGCATCACCTCTACGGCGGTCCTGATGGAGGTTCTTTCCCAGCTGACGGACAACCTTGCCTACTACATTCCGTCCCGGTTTGAGGAGGGCTATGGGCTCAACTGCGAGGCCCTGGACAAGATCAAGGCCGCTGGGGTGGATCTGGTGGTCACCGTGGACTGTGGCAGCGTCTCCTGCATGGAAGTGGAGCACGCCAAGGAGATCGGCCTGAAGATCCTGGTCACCGACCATCACACCATCAAAGACCGGCAGGCCGACTGCCTGCTCATCAATCCCAAGCAGCCGGGATGTCCCTATCCGTTCAAGGAACTGGCCGGCGTAGGTGTAGCCTTCAAGCTGGCCCAGGCCATCGCGGCGGAAACCGGCCTGGACAAAAGGGTGGTCAACCGGACCCTGGACCTGGTGGGCATCGGAACCATCGGAGATATCGTTCCTCTGGTAGATGAAAACAGGACTTTGGCAAAGTACGGCATACGGGCGGTCAACGTGAGCCGGCGGCCGGGGCTTACGGCTCTGATCGAAGGAGTGAGCCTGAGACAGGGCGACATCTGCTCTGAAAACATATCCTACGTCATCGTGCCCCATCTCAATGCTTCCGGCAGAATGGAAAGCGCCCGCACCGCGGCAAAGCTGATGATGGCCCGGAATCCGAAATCCATAGAAGCCGGCGTCGAAAAACTGGTGGCCTGCAACAGGCGGAGAAAGCAGCTGCAGGAAGAGACCTTTGCGCAGTGCAGAGAGCTGGTGGAAGACCGGTACAGGGACGACCTGTTCTACGTCATCGAACTTCCCGACGCCCATGAGGGGATCACCGGTATCGTAGCCGGCAAGGTAAAGGATGCCTATCACCGGCCGACGGTCATCGTTACGCCTACGTCCGGCGGCTGTCTGAAGGGGACGGGACGAAGCATCGACGGCGTCAACCTTTACGAACTGCTGGCGGAGAACCGGTCGTTGTTTGAACGGTTCGGCGGCCACAGCGCGGCCTGCGGCTTCACCATGAAGGAGGAACATCTGCCCCTGCTTCGCCGGAACCTGAACCGGTCTATGGCGCGGCTGGCAGAGGAAGATCCTCATCTGTTCGACCTGCGTCTGGAGGCAGACATGGATCTGGATGCGGAGGACGTGAAGCTGGAGCTTGCAGAGCAGATCCGCATGCTGGAGCCGTTCGGCTGCGCCAATCCCCAGCCCCTGGTCAGGATTCATCTGCGTCCCCAGTCCATGCGAAGGATCGGCAGCCAGGGCCAGTATACCAAGTTCACCGGCGTCCTGGACGACGGACGTGAATTGGCCTGTGTCATTTTTAAAGACGCGGGTACATATGATGATATACTGCAGGCAGGCCGTCCGGTCAGCATGATCGGCACGCTGGGCAGCCAAACCTGGAACGGCAGGACATATCTGCAGTTTACCGTTTCCGGTGCCGAAAGATAGGTGAAACTATGATAAAAATGAAAAAAAGCAGGTTCATCCTGCTGATCATCGGTGTGGTGCTTGCTACGCTGCTGGCCGCTTCGGCGGGCTTCTTTGCCGTGAGCCGGGCGGCAGGCATCTGCCTCGTAAGTCAGGAGGACTATGACACACTCAACGAGATAGGCTCCCGTTACAGCAAGCTGTACTCCATGCAGAAGGCCATCGAGACACAGTTCCTCTGGGATGTGGACCAGGAGAAACAGATGGACGCACTCTACGATGCTTTGATCGAGACACTGGACGACCCGTATTCCGCTTACATGGACAAAGAGGAATACGAGGCATGGCAGAGCTACGTGCAGGGCGTGTTTACCGGCGTAGGCGTGGTGTTCTCTCAGGATAAGTCCGGGGATTTTGTCATCAGCAAGGTCATCAGCGGCGGACCTGCGGACAGTGCGGGGATGAAGGCCGGAGACGTGCTTCTGAAGGTAGACGGCAAAACCTATGAGGATGCGGATCAGATGGCCATGCATATGCGGGGTGAGGAAGGGACCTCTGTCAAGGTGACCTACCGGCGTGGCAGCGAGACGAAGGAGGCGGAGCTGGTCCGCGCCCAGGTCGAGGAGCCGTCCGTCTATGCGGAGACCCTCGACAAGCAGTACGGATACATCCGGATTTCCGCCTTTGAAAGCGGAACGGCGGCTCAGTTTAAGCGAGAGCTGGACGAATTTGAAACAAAGGGCGTCAAAGGGCTGGTCATCGACCTGCGCGGCAACGGAGGCGGCCTGGTGGACGCCGGTGTGGATATTGCCGATATGCTTCTGCCGGAGTGTACCATCACCCACACCGAGGATAAGGCGGGAAAGACCAAGTACTACAATTCCGACGAGGCCTGTACCGGGCTGAAGTACGTGGTTCTGGTAGATGAAAACAGCGCCAGCACTTCCGAGATTGTGGCAGCGGCCATCAAAGACAACAAAGGCGGTAGCCTGGTGGGCACGACCACCTACGGCAAAGGCATCATTCAGGGGACCGTCCAGTTCGATGACGGTTCAGCCCTGAAGCTGACCATCCAGCAGTATTTTTCCCCGAAGAACAACGAGATCCACGGCGTCGGCGTCGAGCCGGATTACAAGGTGAAGCTGAGCAAAAATGCCAAGACCGATACCCAGCTGGAAAAGGCGTTGGAATTGTTAAAGAAAAAGTAGGTACTGAAAAAGCAGAGGATTTTCTTTGACTTTAACGCATAAAAGTGATATACTAATTTTATAGATTGATAAAGCCAGGAAAGGAGTCTGCAAAATGGCATATGATTCTAAGTTTAAACGAGACGATATCGACGAACTCTTTGACGCGGTGCTGACACTGAAGGACAGAGAGGACTGCTATCGGTTCTTTGAGGATATCTGCACCATCAACGAGATCCACGCCATCGCCCAGAGGCTGCAGGTGGCCAAGCTGTTGTCGAAGAAGAAGACCTACAGCGAAATCGAAGGGATCACCAAGGCTTCCACAGCGACCATCAGCCGGATCAATAAGTGTTTGGTGTACGGCGCTGACGGATACCAGCGGGTTCTGGAAAGACTGGCGAATCAGAAAAAAAGCAAGTGAAGAGGATCGGGACGTCTGACGGCGTCCTTTTCTGTTCTGCCTCCGTCACTCGCTGCTTTTTGCCAGTGGCGGCCGTGCGGATTCAGACGATCTGCACGAAGGAATCAGGTGAAAGCATCTGTTTGGAAAGCAAGGCAAGCGGAATGGATGAACAATTAGAGATCGCATTAAAAGGCGGAGATTTTAAACATCTGATGGAAAGACGCTTTTCATCGATCAAGAAAGAATACAATTTAAGAAAAGTAGATATTGAAGTGCTGCATTATCTTTCGAGGTATACGGATGAGAATACGCCGACGGATATCCACCGAAGGCTGAAACTGAATCGTGGGCACGTATCGCAGGCCATCGACCGCCTGTACCGCAGGGAGTTGATTATTGCGGTACCGGATGAGGATGACCGAAGATACATGCATTATCTGGTCAGCGACAGCGCAGAAGAAATCATTGCAGAAATTACGAGGATCAAAAATGAACTGGACCAGCAGATCTTCGAAGGGATTCCGCTGGAGGAAATTGCAGCTTATCAAAAAACGACAGCAAAGATATTCCGAAATATTCAGGAGCTGATCTGACGAAAATCCCGGCGTGAAAACGTGTGAGGTTCGTCCATGGGAGCGTTCGTTGCAGTCTAATAGTTTAAATTTAAATAATATAAAAATAGTACTCATGCTGAAACGGATTTTCTTGGTGCACGGCAAGGAAAGAATTCCAGCAAAGCAGAAAGGGATGAATCATCAGATGAACATTGTATTTATTACTCCGACTACTGCTTTACGCCGGTTTCCGGTCTATCGGCTGGGCGGCAGATTCTATGGCCATTCGAACGCCATTACAGGTCCGCTGATTTTAGGCGGAATCTTAAAAAGCGCCGGACATACGGTGGAGGTATATGAGGAACTGAACGGAAAGCTGCCCCTGAAAAAGTGCTTAAGAGAGGCAGATGTTTTCTGCATCTATACCATGACATCTACGGCTCCCCGGGCCTATGAGCTGGCGGAGATCATTCATGCCAATTCTGACGCCCGGGTGCTGATCGGAGGGATCCATGCCAGCGCACTCCCGGAAGAGGCGGCGGCCTATGCGGATCAGGTCATCGTCGGCGAGGGAGAGTCTGTGATTTTGGACGTCATAGCCGGCAGGCGCCGGGAGAAGATCGTCTATGCACAGCCGCCTTCTGATCTGGATGCGCTCCCGTTCCCGGATTACAGCATCCTGAAAACACCGTGTGACTGCGCCAATATTATGACGACCAGAGGCTGCACTTACCGCTGCAGTTTCTGCACGACCTCGCGTGTGTTTGCTCCCTATCGTCAGAGAAGTGTGGACAGCGTAATCGAAGAGATCCGCATCTACAAAAAAATGGGATTCCGCTACATGAATTTTGAGGATGACAACTTCACCGCGGACAAAGAGAGAGCAAAGGAGATCTGCCGCCGGATGATTGCGGAAAATCTGACCTTCAGAGAAACTTTTTTCTTCGGACGTACGGATATGGCTGAGGATGATGAACTGATGGAATTGCTGCAAAAAGCACACCTGAGCCGGGTTCTCATCGGGATCGAGTCCTTAAATGAGAAGGCCCTGGAGCAGATAAACAAGGGACAGAATCTGGAAGACATCATCCGCGCTGCGACAAGCTGCAGAGAACACAAAATCCGTCTGATCGTCAGCCTGGTTTTGGGAATTGATGCCGATACACGGGAGGATATCAGACGGGCAGTATCCTTTGCCGGAAAATTGGACGCCTATCAGTTGCAGCCGGCGATTCTGACGCCTTATCCCGGTACGCCGGTTTTTCGACAATATCAGAAGGAACAAAGAATGCTCGTCAAGGACTGGGAGGCCTATGATATGATGAACGCGACCTTCATCCCACAGAATCTGACGCCTTGGGAACTGCAGGAGGAATTCTACCGGGCCGTCACCCGTTTCTATACCGTTTCCTCTGCGTTCCGGATCGGCAGACTGTTCGGCTGGGGCTGCGCCATCCGCAGGCTTGGGCTCTGGTTCTTCTCTCATGCCGGTGCCGCCGCCGCCCGGTTTGCCTCCAAACACATCAGGAAAAGCTTTTACTATAAGCTGAGACATGGCCTTTACGGAGAAAACCGCACATCCGAAAAACACGAAAAAAGCAAATAACGAAAAGAACGCTTGTTCCCGGGACGAAAATGTGATAGAATAGGGCTGTCAGTACTCCTGCGGTGTGCCATCAGGATGCGGGGCAGGAGAAGGGAACCGGAGAAAGTGAGAAGAGTACATGTATACAGTTTATTTATATGACGGCCCTTTTGAGAAGGGAGAGGCCGGATGGCCTTTGATCCGGGCAGCGGCAGCCCGTCACGGAGCGGAAGCCGGTCTGCCGGTGGATTTTGCCCGGGCGGAGATCCTGCGGGAGGAGAAGGGCAAGCCCTATTTCGCGGAAACCCCGCTGGAGTTCTCCCTGAGCCACAGCGGGCTGCTGTGGATCTGTATGTTCGCGGACCGTCCCTGCGGCATCGACCTGCAGCAGGTGAAGGACTGCAGCTTTGAAGACATTGCGGGGCGGCAGTTTACCGAGGAGGAACAGCACTATGTCAGGATCTGGGGCATCGACGGCTTTTATCGGCTTTGGGTCCGCAAGGAGGCCTTCTGCAAGTGTACCGGACAGGGCATCTTCTCCCAGATGCCATCCATGGTAAGCGGTGAAAGGGAGCTGCTGGACGAGATCAGCTGGCAGGGAAGGACCTATTACCTTACAGATCTGGAGATCGCCGACGACATCCCGTGCGCCGCCTGCACCGTGGAGAGGGCGGAGATCCGGTGGAGGGTGCTGGCATGAAGGAGCCCAACGCGAAGAAGAACTCTGTCTCCATCGAGGATGCGGCCCTGCGCCACCTGTCAGACCGAAGTCGGACCACGGCGGAGATGGGAAACTATCTGGCAGGCAAAGGCTTCGACGAGGATTCCATCAAAGAGCTTCTGTCCCGCTTTGCCGGTTGCGGCTATCTGGACGACGAGCGTTACTGCCGCGAGTACTTCCGCTACAGCTTTGGCAAAGGCAAGGGCCGGCGGAGAGCTTTTGCGGAACTGAGAGAGAAGGGTGTGGATGCCGCTTTGATCGAGAACGCCTATGCGGACTACTGCCTGGAAGAAGGCGCACCCGACGAGAGACAGCGCGCCAGAGAGGAAGCGGACAAGGTGCTGCGGGCGGCGGGGCTGGAGCCGGGAACGCCGGTACCGGAGAAGATTGTGGCCCGGGCGGCCAGGCGGCTGTCGTCAAAGGGCTACAGCAGCGACGTGATTTATTCAGTGATCGGAGATTTGAGAAAATAATCGGAGATTTGAGAAAATGAGCGAAAGCGGAGAAAGACATGGGCGGACACAGCTTTTGATCGGCCGCAGCGGCATGAAGACGCTGGAGAGGGCCAGCGTCCTGGTTTTCGGCGTGGGCGGCGTAGGCGGATATATCTGTGAAGCCCTTGCGAGAGCCGGAGTGGGCCATATCGCCATCGTGGACAACGACGCGGTGTCAGAGAGCAACATCAACCGTCAGATCATCGCCACCTACGACACCATAGGCAGGCAGAAGACGGAAGTCATGCGGGAGCGGATCCTGTCGGTCCAGCCGTCCTGCCAGGTGGAGGTATTCGACTGCTTCTATCTGCCTGGGGAACCTTCGGCGGAGCAGTTCGACTTTGCCGCCTACGACTATGTGGCTGACGCTGTCGATACGGTGGCGGCCAAGATCGATATCATCTGCCGATGCAAGGAGGTGGGCACGCCGGTGATCTCCTCCATGGGAACGGGGAACAAGCTGGATGCGTCCCGCTTTGAGATCGCGGATATCAGCAAGACCAGCGTCTGCCCTCTGGCAAAGGCGGTCAGAAAGGCTCTGCGGGACAGAGACGTCAA
Organism: uncultured Senimuribacter sp.; assembly: GCA_964525085.1. Lineage (GTDB taxonomy): Bacteria > Bacillota > Clostridia > Peptostreptococcales > Anaerovoracaceae > Senimuribacter. The sequence continues at coordinate 759 of CAZGED010000054.1, read as the reverse complement.
AGGTGTCAAAGTCCTCTATTCCAAGGAAGAGCCCGTAAAGACCGGCAGCCGCACGCCGGGCAGCATCAGCTATGTGCCGTCGGCGGCGGGCCTTTTGATCGGCGGAGAAATCATCCGGGATCTGCTGGCCGCGGGCAGAGAGCAAAAGCCGTGAGGGGCGAATCTATGGATAACAGGAGGAAACATGGCATGTCAGAATTGCTGGAGGGCCTGAATCAGGCCCAGGAAGAAGCGGTCACGGCCACGGAGGGCATGGTGCGGGTCATCGCCGGCGCAGGCTCGGGAAAAACCAGAGCCCTTGCCAGACGGTTCGCTTTTCTGGTCAATGAGGTGGGGATTTTGCCGGGCAATATTCTCTGCGTGACCTTTACCAACAAATCCGCCAATGAAATGCGGCAGAGAATACACAACCTGACAGGAGACAACGATACAGGATACATCAACACCTTCCACGGCTTCTGCGTATCGATCCTGCAGGAGGACAGCCATGCGGTACAGTATCCGAAAAGCTTCCTGGTGCTGGATAACGCCGACATCGACGCCATGTTGAAGATCATCTACGAGGAGCGGGGCCTGACCCTGCGCGATATGACTTTTTCCAAGGCCAGGGATATGATCGAGATTCTGAAGCTGAAGGAAAGGCCCGATTACTACCTGGACATGATCCATCTGTCGCTGGAGGTGCTGTATCAGAAATACATGGACGCGGTGTCGGTGAAGGACAAGATCTTCTACGGCTATCTCTATCAGGAAAAGAAG
>CAZGED010000053.1:0-10315 GCA_964525085.1 uncultured Senimuribacter sp. | reverse complement strand
TCAGCTTGATAGGAGACATTCTTACGTATTTTGCAACTGCTTTTGCTTCCATTTTTTATCTCCTTTTCTTATCTTACCTTTGATGACTTATCTGCAGCATGACCTCTGTAAGTTCTGGTTGGAGCAAATTCTCCAAGCTTGTGGCCTACCATGTCCTCTGTGATATAGACAGGAACATGCTTTCTGCCGTCATGGACTGCAATGGTGTGTCCCACCATCTGTGGGAATATCGTGGATGGCCTTGACCATGTCTTGATGACTTTCTTTTCGTTTGCTTCGTTCATAGCTTCGACGGCTTTCAGAAGCTTAACGTCTACGAAAGGGCCTTTTTTAAGTGATCTACTCATTCTCTATGCTCCTTCCTTATTTCTCATTTCTTCTCTTTACGATATACTGATTAGAAGCTTTGTTCTTCTTTCTGGTCTTGTAACCGAGTGCAGGCTTACCCCAAGGAGTAACCGGGCTCTTGCGGCCGACAGGCGCTCTGCCCTCACCACCGCCGTGTGGGTGATCGTTCGGGTTCATGACGGAACCTCTTACGGTAGGTCTGATACCCATGTGTCTCTTTCTTCCCGCTTTACCGATCTGGATGTTGGAGTGGTCTGCGTTGCCAACCTCACCGATGGTCGCTCTGCACTGAATCAGTACCTTTCTGACTTCGCCGGACGGAAGTCTGACCTGAGCATATTTATCTTCTTTTGCCATAAGCTGAGCGGCGTTGCCGGCGGATCTTGCCAGCTGACCGCCTTTGCCCGGCTTCAGTTCGATGTTGTGAATCATCGTACCAACCGGAATGTTGGCGATCGGAAGCGCGTTGCCAACCTTGATGTCGGCTTCCGGACCGGAGTAGATCACATCGCCGACCTTCAGCTTGTTCGGTGCAATGATGTATTTCCTCTCGCCGTCTGCGTAAACGATCAGAGCGATGTTGGCGCTTCTGTTCGGATCGTATTCGATGGTCGTAACTCTGCCTGGAATATCGTCCTTCGTTCTCTTGAAGTCGATGATTCTGTATTTGTGTCTGGTGCCGCCGCCTCTGTGTCTGACGGTGATCTTACCTCTGACGTTTCTTCCTGCATGCTTCTTCAAAGTTTCTGTAAGAGACTTTTCCGGTGTGCTGGTTGTGATCTCTTCGAAAGTAGAAACTGTCATGCCGCGCTGACCAGGAGTCGTTGGTTTATATTTCTTAATTCCCATTCTTGTCTACCTCCTATATTACAGACTCTGGAAGAACTCGATCTCTTTGCTGCCTTCCGTCAGAGTCACAACAGCCTTCTTGTAGGCTGGTCTTCTGCCCACTGTTCTTCCCATTCTCTTTAACTTGCCGTCATAGTTCATGACATTGACTTTCTTTACTTCAACACCAAAGATTTCTTCGACTGCCAATTTGACCTGCGTCTTGTTGGCGTCTACAGCAACCTTGAATGTGTACTTCTTTTCCTGTGCCATATCCATGCTCTGTTCGGAAATGACCGGCTTGATGATTACGTCATATGCTGATCTCATTAGATGTACACCTCCTGAATCTTTTCGATCGCTTCCTTCGTCACGATGAAGCTTGTGTGGTTTACGATCTCGTAAACGTTCATGGTTCCCACCAGAGCGGTCTTTACTCCAGGGATGTTGGCAGCGGACCTTACTACGTTTTCGTCCTTTTCGGCTGTGATGATCAGCGCTTTCTTTGCTGCCTTGACGTTCTCCAGAACCTTGATCATTTCCTTGGTCTTCGGAGCGTCAAATTTTAATTCGTCTAAAATGATGATTTCGTTGTCAGCTACCTTGGCGGAGAGGGCGGACTTCATCGCCAGTCTTCTCAGCTTCTTTGGTACTGAATATCTGTAGCTTCTCGGCTTCGGTGCGAAAGCGATACCGCCTCCTACCTGTGAAGGGTCTGTGGTGGAACCCTGTCTATGACGGCCGGTTCCCTTCTGTCTGAAAGGCTTTCTGCCGCCTCCTCTGACTTCGCCTCTGGTCTTTGCAGACTGTGTACCCTGTCTCTGGTTTGCCAGATAATTTACAACCACTGCGTGAACAGCGTTTGCGTTTGGCTCGATGCCAAATATTTCATCTTTCAGCTCGATGGTTCCGGCCTCAGCTCCGGCCATATTGAGCATAGTTACTTTTGCCATTGTGTGCGTCCTCCTTTCTAAAGTCTGTTCTATTTACCCTGACCCTTGACAGCGTACTGGATTCTCACCAGGCTTCCCTTGCCGCCGGGAACAGCGCCCTTGATCAGCATCAGATTTCTGTCAGTGTCAACTTTTACTAAAATAACGTTCTGCACGGTGACGGTCTCGCGGCCCATTCTTCCCGGAGCTTTGTTGCCTTTGAACACTCTGGAAGGATACGTGCCTGCTGCCAGTGCGCCAGCCAGTCTCTTATGCTTGGAACCGTGGGTCATCGGGCCTCTGTGGTGGCCATGTCTCTTGATGTTGCCCTGGGTGCCTTTACCTTTGGAAGTGCCGGTTACGTCCAGCTTGCTTCCTACTTCAAAATCCGCAACCGTGATGACCTGTCCTAATTCGTAGGTTTCACCCTCTTCAGGTCTGAACTCTGCCAGGTGCTTCTTCAGAGGAGCGCCGCTCTTAGCGAAATGGCCTGTCATAGGCTTGTTTACTCTGTGCGCTTTCTGATCCTCAAAGCCAACCTGTACAGCGTCGTAACCGTCCGTCTCAACCGTCTTGATCTGGGTTACAACTTCAGGACCGGCTTCAATCACGGTTACAGGAATCACTTCTCCTGTTTCTGCGAAAATCTGGGTCATTCCGATTTTCTTGCCTAAAATTGCTTTCATATTTTTTCTCCTTCTCACTTACATTGGATTGCTCTGGTGTGCACTTGCCGTCCGCGGCGCTGCATCCTGCGCCTAAGCTCTCACAGGTGAGCCTTCACGGCCTTTCCCTCTCATGCAATCTTACTAAGGGGGAGTCCCCCTCGCTTGTCATGTTACAGTTTGATCTCGATGTCAACGCCTGCAGGCAGATCCAGCTTTGTCAGCGCGTCTGTGGTCTGCAGTGTCGCGTTGGTGATGTCGATCAGTCTCTTATGCGTTCTCTGTTCAAACTGCTCTCTGCTGTCCTTATACTTGTGAACAGCTCTCAGAATGGTAACGACCTCTTTCTCTGTCGGCAGTGGAATCGGGCCGGAAACGTCTGCGCCTGTCTTCTTGGCGGTTTCCACGATCTTAGCCGCTGACTGGTCTAATAACGCGTGGTCATAAGCCTTAAGCTTGATTCTGATTTTCTGTAATTCGCTCATTGTTTTCCTCCTAAATTTTTGTACTGTTTTCGCTACGCTTGTACAAGGGGTTCTTTCCTGATCGGCGTAAGTCGGTCAATTGCCTACTTTTCAACGTGCGCGGTGGAATTGCTTACTTTGCACACGGCTCCGTGCGTTTCTTTATTTTTCGCACAAACAAAAGTCGGCGAACACCTTCGCCCCCATCGAGTGGGGACAATTCTCCGTAGAAATTACCGGATAGCTCCGCAACTTCCTACTTCATCGCCTTAAGCAAGCCTTTTTAGTATACATGAACTCTGTCAAGAAAGCAAGCCTTTTTTGAAAAAAACTTTGCTCAATTTTAAAGTTTTTTTGAAAGCTCAAGCAAGTAATTTCAACCGCTTTCGTCTGCTGCACCGCTCCACGGATACGGGTGTTTCTTTTTTGTCGATGCCAGGCCGTCCTCCTCTGCCGTTTTCCATCAAAAGGTGTCGGGCCGGGCTCTGCCTCCGACGCAACCTCCGCGGACAGCGCGGCTAGAGGTTTCGTAAAACTGCCCGATTTTTCGGTCACTGCGAAACTCTGACCGGCTTCTTCGGCTAGAGGTTTCGTATTCAGGCGCGCCGATCCGGATTTTACGAAACCGTACCCGTCAAAAAAACGAAAAAGTTTCGTATTTCAGATGAAATCACCCTACTCTACGAAACTTTCTTCTCTTTCATGGTCCGCTCACAATCGGATCCTAGTTCGCTCATGACCCGGTCATGGTCCAATTATAGCTCATCATGGCCTCATGGTCCGATTCGTTTCGTGTTTTCGGCATTTTTATGCCGCTCTACGAAACGCGCCGGCTGTTTTTAATAGTTCTCCGCTTTGATCTGGAAGTAAGCCTGCGGGTGCTTGCAGACCGGGCAAACCAGCGGCGCTTCCTTGCCGACAACTTGGTGGCCGCAGTTGCTGCACTGCCAGAGGACCTCCTCATCCTTTGCGAATACCTTGCCGGCCTTTACATTTTCAGCCAGCTTTCTGTATCTTTCCTCGTGCTCCTTCTCTACAGCGGCAACGCCTTCCATCTGGGCAGCGATCTCCGGGAAGCCTTCTTCTCTGGCGGTCTTTGCCATTTCAGCGTACATCTCCGTCCACTCGTAGTTTTCGCCGGCAGCGGCGTCCAGCAGATTCTCCTCTGTGGTTCCGATGCCGTGGGCCAGCTTGAACCACAGCTCCGCATGCTCCTTCTCGTTAGCGGCGGTCTCCTCAAACAGCTTCTGGATCTGTACATATCCTTCCTTCTTTGCCTTAGATGCGTAGAAAGTGTACTTGTTCCTCGCTTCGGATTCTCCTGAGAAAGCGATCAGCAAATTCTCCAACGTCTTCGTCCCTTTTAAGTCTTTCATTTCTTATTCCTCCTCTTTTTCTTTCTCCTTCGCGCAGTTAGGGCACACGCCGTAAAACAGTGTGGCCGCCAGCACGACGTTCCGGGCATCCATGCCGAAAGCCTTAGATGCCGTTTCCTTCAGTCCGTCAAAGGCCTTCTGGTCGGCGACGGACAGATCAAAGAGTCTCCCACACTTTCTGCACTGTATATGATAATGCTCCTCTGTGATCGCATCAAAGCGCACAGTCCCGTCAGGGCTTACGATTCTCTTCAGCTGGCCCGCCTGGGCCAGGGCGTTGAGATTCCGGTACACCGTAGCGACTCCGATGGACGGCATAACCTGTCTGGCCTGCTCGTAGATCCATTCCGGGGTCGGATGTACATCTGTGTTCCTGACGATGTCAAAGATCAAATTTCTCTGCCGGGAATACTTCATGGTTACCTCTTTCATCAAATAGTGATAATGATTATCATTATTATAACTTTCAAAAAACCGCATGTCAAGTACTTTTTCTTAAATATTATCTGTTTCATTCTCGTCTTTTCTGGGTATAGAAACGATATCACATGAGAACATTGATTTCACAAGGACAGGAGGAATTAGCATGGTAAAGTTATTGAAATGCGCCCACTGCGGCAACATCATAGAGATGGTAGAAGACAAGGGCGTTAAGGTGCTGTGCTGCGGAGAGCCGATGCAGCTGCTGGACCCTAACACCACCGACGCGGCACAGGAAAAACACGTTCCTGTAGTTACCGTAGAAGGAGACAAGGTCACCGTCAAGGTAGGAAGCGTCGAGCATCCTATGTTGGAAGAGCACCACATCGCCTTCATCATTCTGGAAACAGACCAGGGCGTACAGAAGAAGCACCTGGACAAGACCGGCAAACCGGAAGCAGTTTTCGCCCTGGCAGAAGGCGAAAAACCGGTTGCAGCTTACGAGTACTGCAATCTCCACGGCTTCTGGAAGAAAGAGCTGTAAGAGTAGCCGGCAAAACACATGGCGATACCATAAAAGGCAGGTTTCTGAAAGGGGTTCCTGCCTTTTTCAGTATCAAGACTCCTGCCCCGCATAAAGCCGCAGGCGTTGGCCTACTGACAACTTGCTGGTTGCTGACAACTTGCTGGCCGCTGGTTGCTTGCTGGTTGCTGGTTGCTGGTTGCTGACAACTTGCCGGCAAAATGACTGCAGATATGCATAATTCTCGTCCTGCAGTCAAAATATATCATCATCGTCCAGGGGAATTGACTGCAGACAACCACAGTTTTCTTATTGCAGTCATAAAATCCTGTAAACTCGCACCTTTCTGGTCATGTAAAGGGTCTGGAATTGACTGCAGCCTGCTTCATATCACTTCCTGCCGTCACTTTTCACCCTTTTGCCTGGTCAAAGTTGACTGCAAATAAGCGAAAATAGGTATCCACAGTCATTCTACCAGTGGTAAATGTCACCTCAGATGACCGCAAGAATATATAAAATGCGATATGCGGTCATTTCCTTTCAAAGTACGGCAGCAAATGCTCCCGTATTACTTTATCAATATATGCACTGCTGCAATTTCCATTTTGATCGTCCTGGGTGATGAGCAGATTTCTGCCGATCAAGAATCCATGTTTTTGATATGTATTCAACTTATAGGCATTGTGCTGGCAGTAATCCAAATTATTCAAAAGCCCCAGGTGCTCCCAGATCACAGTCTCACAGCTTGGCAGCTCAAAAGTAAAGTCTGGTTCAAAATAGTACCCTCGCTCATCTGCATAGGGAAAGGGCTTTTCATACTGAAAGGGTATTCCATAGCCTGTCAGCGCGTTGGCGATAATAACTTCTGATTTGGACCGGACCAGCAGGCCGCAGGTCGTTTCATGAATATGTTTCTGGGGATCAAAATTCGGCTGCGTCTTTTGGAAACCGCTTTCTTCATCGTTTCTCCCGTCATACAGGAACGCCGCATCTTTGTAGCCTTTTGACAATGTCGGCAGAATATCCAGAATATGATCGGGAGCGTAAGCTATCTTCAATGCTTCCAACGCCTCCAGATTCTTCTCCGCTTTTCGCTGAATCTCCTGATAAAGCCGCTTTTGAAACAAGGCCTTTATCAACGGCCGATCCCCGGTAATATTTTTCGCGCGGGTTCTTCCAAGATGTGACCCTCCCTGGTAAAAGGCTACGCTGTCTTTTCTGGGACGGCTTTGCAGATAGCCCTCCGGTGCATGGGAAAGGACTCTGTCCGCCTGTCTTATCAGTCCTTTCTGATCTCTGATTTCTTCTTCCAACACTTCCTGAAAATTTCTCATATGGCTCTCCCTGATTTTCCCTTGTAATTTCTAACAAAATCTTACCATAAATTTCAGAAAACAGCAACCTTTTTTTAACTTAATTTCTATATTTTTCATCAGCAAGACTTTCTCTACCCTGCCTCGATTTTCAGAAAAGCGGATATGGTTCATCTTACCACTCCATGCGCGCCCGTACAGCTTCCATGGACATGGCCGGATTGACAGGAGTCCGCACTTCCATGGCGAGGGACGAACAGGCGATGCCCCTTTCAGCGGTCTCCTCTCGCCGCCCGCTCTCTCAGACGCAGGGAAAGCGCCGGCCCCGACACCCTTTGATCGTCAGTCCACAAAGATGCTTCCGCCGATAAACTCCCGGATGATGGAATTGCCCGCGATGATGCTGTCATCTTCGATGGTCCTGAAGAACCGCAGGAACTTCAGCATCCGCACTGCCTCGGCATACTCGGGCTCCTCCGGCGTGATCTTCGCCAGCAGGGGCTGGGCATATTTTTTCAGCACGGCGATCTCGTAGACATGGTAGGAGTTGAACAAAACGTCCGCCTCGCCGCTGTACGGGAAGATGTTCTTGTCTTCGCCCGCCCGGACCTTCGGCCAGCTGTTGATGGTGCTCTGGGCGTCGTGGCCGCGGTACAGGTTATCCCGGACGATACGGCGCAGCATGCGTTCATCGGTGGTCGGAATCCTGTTATGGGCATCGATGTTCATCTGGGTCAGAGGGCTGATGTATACTTTGAACTTTTCTTCTTTTGGGATGTACGGCGTCAGGTCCTCGTTGAGGGCGTGGATGCCCTCGATGACGACGGGCTGATCGCTGCGAATGGAGGTCAGCCGCCTGCCGAACTCCTTATGGCCGGTGAGAAAATCAAAGGTCGGAAGGTCCACCTGGCGGCCGGCAAGCAGGTCGTTCATATTGTCGTTGAACAGCTGAATGTCCAGGGCCTGCAGGTTTTCATAATCCTTCTCTCCGTGTTCATCCAGCGGCGTATCCTCTCTCTCCACAAAGTAGTCGTCGGTTCCCAGGTACATCGGGTTCAAGCCATTGACCTTCAGCTGGATGCACAGTCTGCGGGCAAAGGTGGTCTTTCCCGACGATGACGGCCCCGCGATGAGGATGATTCGCTTATGCTGCTTTTTGATCATATCCGCGATCTGGGCGATCTTCTTCTCGTGAAGGGCCTCGGACAGCTGGATCAGTTCCTGGTACTGGCCGTTTTCGATCTTTTCATTCAGGTCCGCCACATAGTTGACGTCCAGCAGCCGGTCCCATTTCGTCTGTTCGCCGAAGGCCCGGTACAGCTTTTTTTCATCCACATAAGACGGCATCCGGTCCGGCGCCGACGGGTGCGGGAACCGAAGCAGAACGCCCCGGCGGTACTTCATCAGCTGGAAGTACTGAATATATCCTGTAGACGGCACCATAAAGCCGTAGAAAAAGTCCCGGCAGCCATCCAGGGAATAGAATTTCAGCTGCTTCAGATCCAGGGATTCGCTGAGCATCCGCTGCTTTTCTTTGCGTCCGTCCTCCTCAAAGATAGCCATGGCCTCTTCTCTGGACACGATCTCCTTGACAAAAGGAATGTCCGCCTTTACCAGCTCCTGCATCCGGTGCTCGATCTGCTGCACCTGGCGAGCGTTCACCGGCTTTTCAGCTTTGATCTCCGTATAAAGCCCTTTGTTCAGGGAATTCTGGATCTCTACTCTGGCGCTCTTTCCCAGGCAGTCCTCCACTGCTTTCAGATAGATCAGGGATAAACTGTATTGATAGATCAGATTTGCCGACTGGGTCCGCATGTCCAGAAGTTCCAGACTGCAGGGCTTTGTCAGGGCGTAGCCCAGATCCTCGATCTTGTTGTCCACCTTGGCCGCCAGGGCCGTGTAGCGCATTTGATCTCTATGAGCACGGTAAACCTCTTCTATGGAAGTTCCCTCCGCAATTTCTATTTCTCTCCACTCGCCTCTCGGCTCTGTACGAAGCTTTATCTGCATAAATCTCTTTTTTCCTCCTTTTGGAAATGCATCGCAGAAGCACAGTCTGCATCCTTATTTTAACACAGTTTCCCGCAGCTTGACAAGCCCATGTGCAGGCGACGGGAGGAATCTCCCATGATAAGTGCGGGGCGGCGGCCTGCACGCGGTTCTCTGATCGTGGCCGCAAACAGCCTGACATGCCCTGTGGGATTCTGATTGCAGCCGCGAACCCCCGACATGCTCCGCGGGATTCTGATTGCAGCCGCGAACCCTCGACATGCCCCGCGGGTTCCCGATTGTGGCCGCGAACAGCCTGACATGCCCTGTGGGTTCCTGATCGTGACCGCGCGGAAAGAGCTCCCGTGTCCAGTGAATTTGTCCATTCTCAGGAAAACCGAAAAATGTAGGACATGGACAGCTGACATGTAGGCATGGATCGCTGATAAATAGGACATGGACAGCTGACAAAACTGACAGGATCTCAATTTTTTGTCAATTTTGTCAGCAAAATCGCAAAAAACACTGACAGGATTGACAAGTTTTTTGGAATCTGTCATTTTTGTCAGTCCCCAACCCCTTCAACCGTGCTTTCTCATCCTTTTTTGGGCTGTCATTCTGACAAAGAAAGGATTTTCTCTCCCATTTGTCAGTAAATACAGAATCTGCACGTTCATGGAGAGCTTCGCTGTACATCCGTCATCTGTCTATGGATAATCTGTGTTTTAGCGGGCAGACTAATTCAGTGAAAGGAGAGTGATTGGATGAAGAAGCTAATTCTTGCCCTACTGATTATCGGCGGCATAAACTGGGGACTGATCGGATTTTTTAAATATAATCTGGTTGACAGTATCTTCGGACCAGACTTTTTCGCGATTTCCCGTATCATCTATGCGGTGGTCGGGCTGGCCGCCATCTGGGCCATCACGTTTCTGTTCAACAACACGAGAGAGGGCTGAGTCAACCCTCTCTCATGTATTCTTTCCTCTTAGCAGCATGTAGATTCGCAGGAATCGAATTCTTCGCATCCGCATCCGAAGATGCCCGGCTTGCAGAACAGGAGAACCAGAATCAAAAAGAAGAATAACAGGCTATCGTCAATTCCGCCTTTATGGTCACAGCATGACATCATACATACCTCCTATCTTGATGATCTGATATATAGTATGCCCGCCGCGGCATTATGGTTCGCGAAGGACCTGTTAAAAATCCTTTTCCGCTGACGTTTCCTCTTCCGGTACGGCTACCGGCTTTTCCTCTTTCATCGCCGCGGCCGGTTCTTCAAGGCGCGGCGTCTCTGCCTCCTTTTCCCCGTCCAACGTCTCTGCTGCCAGCGCCGCAAAGTCCGTTCTCTCACTCTTCTCCAACTCTGGTTTTGCCGCAGACTGCCGGTCGGCGGCTGCTCCCGGTCTGGCCGCAGGCTGCCGGTCGGAGGCTGCTCCCGGTCTGGCCGCAGG
>CAZGED010000052.1:0-10354 GCA_964525085.1 uncultured Senimuribacter sp. | reverse complement strand
CGCTTCGATGGCTTTTCACTTTCTTTGCTGCCGGATCTGCCTGCTCTGTCGCTTCTGTCAGTTCCGTCGGCAGCTTGCCCCCGTTTTTTCCCGTTATGATTCCTGATCGGTTCTTTTGATACCATCGGCTGTCGTCTCTACCGTCAACGCCCTCGCCTTCGGCAGACTCCAGCGGAATCTCGCGGCGAGGAGCCGGAGCAACAGCACAACCGCAACCCCTGCGATGATGGCCACGCTCTGTCCCATCGGCTCCCATATGAGGGAGCAGACAACGGCTCCGATCAGAGACGCGCTGGCATAGAAATGCTTGACGAAGATGTACGGCGGATCCTGTGCCATGACATCCCTCAGGAGGCCGCCTCCAACGCCGGTCACCGCACCCACGAAGATCATGAGAAACAGACTGAAATTGTCAGAAACGCTGTACGCGGTCCGGATTCCGACTACGGTAAAGATCCCAAGCCCCACCGAATCCATCCATAACATGACCACATCGTAGAGGTTCTGCCGTTTCGTGAACAGACCGCGCACCCAGGGTGTGCAGACGATCAAAGCCGTCGCAATCGCTACGATGGCGTAAACAGGGTCTTGAAAGGTTTTAGGAGGATTGATTCCTACGATCAGGTCGCGGATGACCCCGCCTCCAACCGCCGTGGTCAACCCCAGAATGGAAATCCCCAGCAGATCCATTCCCTTCCGAATACCGGTCATGGCGCCGGACACGGAAAAAGCGATCGTCCCAATGATTTCCAGGACAAAAGAAATATATGCGGACACAAAAACCACCTCCAAAGCAACGTGTCTGAGTAAATAAGATAGAATTTCGCTCTGTCTTTTTACCTGAAAGATTCTCCTGCCCTGGAGCCGTGGCCTGCGCCCTGGAGCCGCGGCCTGCGCCTTGCGGCCTGCGCTCCGTACTCTACGCTCTGCGGCAGCATTGCTTCATCGGTGGTCTGTTTTCTTACACTTTCCAGAGGTCTGTCCGGAAACGGTCCTGTTGCCTGAGAGTTTTGCCCCTTCGGCGGCATTTCATAATGTGTGTATATGTATGCGCTCTCCCGTTCCCATCATCCAGATGGGACAAGTATAGCATATAGACGGAAGAAATGTCAATGAAATTAAGGCAGATCTCAACTCCTCTATGAAGCCAAGCAGCGGCCTGTAAATACGGGGCGTTTCCTTGCGGCCCGTTTCTTTGACTCACGGGGTATCATGAAAGTCGATAAATTCTGTTCATCAATTATACGGATAAGCCATACTGACAAATGAAGAGGAAAATCTGTTTTTTGTCAGCATTACAGCTCATAAAGAGCCGAATATTCATGATTAAGAGGTGTAAAATTGACAAAACTGACAGATTTCTAAAAATTTGTCATCTCAGTCAGCGTTTTTATGGGATTTTGCTGACAAAAGTGACAAAAATTTAAGCTGTTGTCAATTTTGTCAGCTTCCCTCGTAGTCAAATCCATTTTCGCGCGTAAACTCCCGTGGTTGAACAAATTCACCAGATATAGGATCTTTTTTTATGGCGTGCAAAGCAGATTTTTCCCCCCCATAATGCTTCAATTCTAAGCTGGGAAGTACTTTGGAGCCCTGAAAACCTGATTCTCTCGCAGCCGGTCCAAATTTCTATTTGCGGGAATGGGCTGGACTTTGCGGGCGGACGAAGGAAAGCTCGCCAGACGGGCCGCCCCTTGGGGCTTTCACCCTCCCACCTATGACATGCCCGTACCATGCCCGGCACACTACGCAAAAACCAACGGCGCAAACCGTTGGTTTTTCAATGTGGTTTTCCATGTTGTTTTGGTGGACCATAGGGGGATCGAACCCCTGGCCTCCAGATTGCGAACCTGGCGCTCTCCCAGCTGAGCTAATGGCCCATAGAAACCGCAGGCCCTTGCGTCCTGCGGCACTCACCATTACAAGGATACTCCATTTTTTCGATTCTGTCAATAATCTATCTAAAAAATTCAGGATAAACTTATAAGATCCGATCTTTCTTTGTGGCTCTTTCTCCTTTTAAAAGTACACGGAATCAGCCCGCTCCGGCCTATTCTCCCAGACTATCCCGGATTCTGCGAAGGCTTCTGCTCAGCCTGTTGATGGCGTTGATCCGGCGCACTACGGCGTAGGCGTTTTCCTCCCGGTACAGCAGGATCCCGCTGAGAGTCTTCTGCAGATCGTCGCAGAGGTCATCTACCTGCTTTAGAAAATCGTCCCGATCCATCTGGATCAAACCCGCGGGAAGCGCTTCGATCTCGTAACGGTACTCCATGCCAAACAGCTCCCTGACCTTGCCGGACAGCTCCAGCTTCATCTCGTTGAGGTAGACCTCAAAGAGGCAGTCCAACTCCGCCGCGCGCCCTTTGATCGATTCGACGGTGTCGGAAATGGCGGCAAACCTGGCGTCCAGCTCCTTGTACTCCATGTTCATGGCCTTCCAGTAGAAGTCCAGCTGGGTCAGAGCGCTGCCGATCAGCTCCCGCAGCTTCTTCTCCGCCGACTGGGACAAAATCTCTCCGGCCGACTTTTTGCAGTCCCGCAGGATGGCCTTCTTCAAAGGCTCTATGCCTTCGCCGCTTTTGGCGCTGACCGGGAACATGGATACCTCATCTGTCTGCATCATGTGGCGCAGCAGCTTTCCGCAGTAATCCATGTAGGCCTCCAGATCAGCCGAATCCACCGTATCGATTTTGTTGACGGCAAAATAAAACTTGCCTGCGAATTCCCTGGTACTCTTCAAAAAGTCGATCTCGATCTGGTTGATGGGACTGTCCACCGACAGCAGGAAGATCACCGCGTCACTTTCCTTCATATAATGGTAGGCAGTTTCCGTATTGTTCTTGTGGAAAGAGCCAACGCCCGGCGTGTCGACAAAGGTCAGGCCGTTCTTCAGGAATTTTGACGGGGTGTGCAGCACCACTTCCTCAACGCCCAGCCGATTGTCGGCGTTTTCTTGTTCGCTGATGAACTGGCTGAGCCGATCAAAGGGTATCTCCTCCACGACGCCGTTAAAGTAGCGCACTTCCGCGGCCCGCTTACCGTATACCACCTTGGTCACAGCAGAAGTAATCGGCACGATGCCCACCGGAAGGATCTCGTCATCCAGCATTTTGTTGGACAGAGAGCTTTTTCCCCGCTTAAACTGGCCGATCATGGAAACGGTAATAGCCTGGGTCTCCAGCTTTTCCATGAGAGCCTCCGCCTGCCGCGCCTGTCCGGCCACCGCGGGATCCGCAGCCAGCAGCTCGCAGGTTCTCTTGGCTTTCTCTAAAATCGTATCATTCATCTTTTTTGTTACTCCTTAAAATCCTCGATCTTCAGTATAGCATAAGAATCCTGCCACATCAATCCCGCCGCGGCGATTTTCCGTTGATAAATTCCCCGCCGATGTGTACGCTTAAGCATATCATTTTCCGGATCTTTTCGCCGGCTTTTTGCTTTGATTGTTGTCTTACCTGCGCATCTTCACATCCTGATTCACAAGGTTTTCAGGTACTTTCCCCTGTAGCACATCTCTGACGTTTTCCGCCGCTGTAGCCTGGAGTTTTCTCTGAGATTCCTCAGAATACCATGCCGTATGAGGCGTAACAATTACGTTTTCCATGTGCAGCAGTGGATGATCCTCATGGGGCGGCTCCGTCTCCAACACATCCAGTGCTGCAAAACCAATCTCACCGTTTTGCAATGCCCAGACCAAATCTTCCTCACAGACCAAGCCACCCCGTGCCACGTTGATCAAAGTCGCTGTCGGTTTCATTCTCCGGAACGCATTCTTGTCAAACATGTGATATGTCTCGTCAGTGAGAGGAGCATGGACGGAAATATAATCGGCGCCAGCCAGGATCTCGTCGAGAGATTTCGGCTCCACACCATAGGCTTTCATGGATACGATGATTTTCATTGTCACTTACCTCCTGTCTTATTGAAAGATTTCGCCACTCATGACCATCTTCATGACCTCTGAAGTACCTTCGTAGATCTCCGTGATCTTGGCGTCTCTATACATTCTCTCCACTGGATAGTCTTTGATATATCCGTATCCGCCGTGGAATTGTACGGCCTTATTGGTCACATAGCTGGCAGCCTCTGAGCAGGCCAGCTTCGCCTCTGCCGCCGCCACGGTGGATGGAAGCCCTCTGTCCCTTCTGTTGCAGGCATCGTACAGTAGATATCTGGCGCCGTCGATTTTCACCTTCATAGACGCCATTTCAAAGCTCAGCGCCTGGAACCGATCCAGCGTCTTTCCAAACTGCTTCCTTTGTTTCATATATTTTACGGTCTCGTCAAAGGCACCTTGGGCGATGCCAAGAGCCTGAGCCGCAATGCCAAGCCTGCCCACATCCAGAGAACTCATGGCCACTTTGAAGCCCTTTCCTTCCTGGCTTAATAACCGGTCTTTCGGGATCCTGCAGTCCTCGAAGACCAGTTCCGCCGCAATGGAGCCGCGGATCCCCATCTTGTTTTCGTGCTTCGGCGAAGAAAACCCGGGATCCCCCTTCTCCACAATAAAGGCACTGATGCCCCTTGTCCCCTTGCTCTTGTCAGTCATAGCCATGATGATATAGACATCTGCGATACCACCGCCGGAGATGAAAATCTTGGAGCCGTTGAGCACCCACTCGTCTCCTTCCAGCACTGCCTTTGTCTGCGTACCCGCTGCATCGGTACCTGCATTGGGTTCCGTCAGTCCGAAAGCGCCCAAATGTTCACCTGACAGCAACTTCGGCAAGTATTTTTCCTTCTGCTCCTTGGTGCCGTAGGTATAGATCGGCCAGCAGCACAGAGCGTTATGAGTCTGGATAATGACACCGTGGGAAGCATCCACCTTTGAAATCTCCTCGATGGCCATGATATATGTCAAATAATCTGTTCCGGCTCCGCCGTATTCCGGCGGGAACGGCATACCCATTAGTCCCAGCTTGGCCAGCTTGGCGACGGTCTCATAAGGGTACTCTGCCTTTTCATCGATCTCCGCAGAGATCGGTGCGATCTCTTTTTCACAAAAATCATGCCAAATTTTGTTTTCGAACAAAGGAAATCACTTGATTCCGCCCTCGCGCCATAAAAGGCAGCTGAGGGTTGAAAATCAGAGCTTTCCACCTTCTTGATCGGTCAAATAAAAAAAAGAGAACTTGACATTTAGTCTTGTTCTCTTTTCTTCTTTTGATGCAAGGATGCATCTATGTAACGTGTGATGCAAAGATGCATCGTCATAACATATGTTGATGCGGCTTAGCCGAATCTTCCGTTCACCGGCTATTCGATCCCATATTTCTGCAGCTTTCGGACGACGGTGGACTGATTCACCTGTAAAAGCTCAGCAATCTCTCTGGTGGAATGACAGTTCTTTCTTGCTTCCAGCAGGATTCTTTTTTCCAATTCATCCAGCGAATCCTTGAGTGGACGATGAATATCGATGGGTCCCGGGCCATCCGCATGAGAAACCCCCGTTCCTCGATATCGTTTCACCTCCCAGGGAAGATCTTCTGTCTGCAGATACTCGTTATTGCTGATAATCACCATGTTCTCTACAGTATTCTTCAGCTCGCGCACATTTCCGCTCCACTCCTGACGCTCCAGTTCATCAACGACTTCCTTCGTCAGCTGCTTTTCCTGTCCGTACTTCATATTATACTTATGAAGGAAAAAGGTGGCTAAGGGAAGAATATCATCCTTTCTCTTTCTTAGGGGCGGCACTTCAATCTGTACCACGTTCAGGCGATAATACAAATCCTGTCGGAATGTGCCCTCTGCGATCATATCGACTAAGTTTCGATTGGTCGCTGCCAGAATTCGAACATCTACCTGTTTGGTTTTCCCTGAACCGACTCTGCGAACCTCCTTGCTTTCCAGAAAGCGAAGTAGCTTGACCTGAAAATCAAGAGGCGTCTCCCCGATTTCATCTAAAAAAACCGTCCCTCCGGAAGCTTCCTCCAGCAAACCCGCCTTGCCGGCCGCCATAGCGCCGGTGAATGCGCCCTTTTCGTAGCCGAAGAGCTCCGAGTCCAGCAGAGTATCCGGGATAGCCCCGCAGTTAATAGCGATGAAAGGCTCTTTTTTTCTGATGCTGCTATTGTGAATAAATTTCGCAACCTCTTCCTTTCCTACACCGGATTCTCCTAGGATCAAAACGGTCGTCTGAAAATTGGCCACCTTTTCCGCCATGGACAGGGTATTTTTCATAGCCTGGCTGACCGCAAGAATAGACCCTGTGTTCATTTTAATCTTTGTCAGGTCTGACATCTTGTCCATGTACAGCTTTGCCGCAGAGTTGGATTTCTCCAACTCTGCGGTCAGGCTGTAGATCTCTGTAATATCCCTGACGTTGATGACGATCTTCTTGATCTCCTGATCCTCGCCGATGACCGGCCGCCCCGTTACCATAATGTGTCTCCCAGACTTAACTCTCTGTCTAAGGGATACCGGTTTTTTCTTTTCCGCCACAATGTAAGCCACGGAATTGGGCATCCATACCGGGTTAATCAGATCACTCATAGATTTGCCCTTCAGATCTTCTTTCGTAATCTCGGCTACACGCTCATAGGAGTCATTCACATAGAGAACCTTGCCTTTTTTGTCTGTAACCAAGATCCCGTCAAAAGAACCCTCCAGGATTTCCATCAATTCCTCTGCTGACATTTCTTCACTGTGAGAGAACATCGGCGGAACAGGGTCGTCCGTTTCAAGGATAAAGGCCAAGCTGAGCCAGATATCCTCATTCTTCGCATCATCATTGACATCAAAGGGAAATATGCGGTATAGATTTCCCTTCTGTTCCATGTGGAATGGATTGATCAGATTTATTTTCTCGTCGATTTCCGGAAAAAGTTCCTCCAGAGGCTGGCCTACAACAGTTTTATCTGTCTGCTTTCTAAAATAATCGGCAAAGGATTGGCTCGCACTGTGAATGACCTTTTCATGGTCAATATTGACATAACCTACAAAATACGGATTTTTTTCCTTGCCCTGCATTATCTTGTCTTCCAACTCCTTCATAAGTATAAACCTCAACTATTTCTCTTGTCTCACAGGTTATCCTGATCAACGCAAAAACGCCGTCTGCAGGCACCCTCCCGTCTTCCTTACATTATATTACAGCCGTCACAAGAAAGACAGCACATTTTCAGCTGTTGTTTCCCCTGCAAGCTTTTTAAAACCGTTTAAATCTATGCAGCCTTTATCAAGAACTCCTGTTTTTTTAATTTAGCCTTTCTTTTGTAATCCGCCAGTGATAAAATATGGAATATACAGTCTGAAAAGGAGCATAAATAATGAGTTCGGTAATGCTGAATGTCTTAACGATTTTTTCTATGGTTTTCATCGGATATATCGCCTGTAAGAAGGAGGTTCTTCCTGTTGCGTCCAACGATTATTTGGTCAATATGCTGCTCTCCATCTGTACGCCATGCTTGATCATATCCTCCTTGGGCACCAGAGAACTGAGCGAGGATACCATGGATCAGGTTCTGCAAATGGGGATCGGATCCATTCTCTATTATACACTTGGCACATGCATATCCTTCCTCATTATAAAAGCCATTCGATGCTGCCCGAAGGAAGATCAGGGGATTTTCATGGTCCTCCTGACCAGTGTCAATACCGGTTTCATGGGATTTCCTGTAACAAAAGAAATCTTGGGTGACGAATGTCTGTTCATGATGGTAATCAACAACAGTATCATGACTTTCTATATCTATTCTCTCATGATTATGCAGCTTCATACGGGTGAAAAGCATGCGCATCATCCATCCTTGAAGGAACGGATCAAGCCTATGTGTAACGCATGCATGCTTGCTTCCATCATCGGCTTTGTCATCCTTTTTACGCAAATCTCTCTGCCGCAGATCATTCTTGATCTGACGGATTCTATCGGTGCTGCCACAACGCCGATTTCTATGTTCGTGGTCGGCATCCAGCTTTCCCAGAGCCATTTCCGGGTTGTGATAAAAAACAAACTGCTTCTCTGTACTTCACTCATCTCGGTCATCATCATGCCGCTTCTCATGCTGTTGTCTGTCCATTGGCTTCCCCTGCACCCTGTCGTCAAAGCCTCCCTGGTTTTTTCTGTGGCATTTCCGACGGCAGTCATTTCCGTGGTTCTCGCCGCAAGGGAAGGAAAAAACGCCAGTCTTATGGCGGAAGGCGTGGCTCTTACGACGCTATTTTCTATGGTCACCCTGCCGGCCTGGTCCATGATCCTCCTCTACTTATATTTCTAATCAAAAGAGACTGTGATTATCACAGCCTCTTTTTATAGTGCGACCGCCCGGCACACAAGCCAAAAGGACGTTGAAATTCCGACGTCCCTTTTGAAATCATTGTAAAACTCGGGAGTATGGCATAAGAATCCTACCACATCAATCCTGCCGCAGCGATTTCCCTTTGATAAATTTCCCTTGATTCTCCATTAATCCTATAATATAATAGGGATATATGAGGTGACAACATATGATGAAAATTTCAACCAAAGGCCGTTACGCTCTGCGTGTCATGATCGACCTGGCGGAGAACAACAACGGCTCCTACATTCCACTGCGTGATATCGCGCGCAGGCAGGAAATATCGGAAAAGTATCTGGAGACCATCATTCCGGCTCTGACCCGCGCCGGATTTCTGGAGGGACTTCGCGGAAAGGGCGGCGGCTATAAGCTGACCAGGACGCCAGACCAGTACGATGTAGCCTCCATCCTGAAGCTGACGGAGGGCGACCTGGCCCCTGTAGCCTGTCTGGAAGGCGAGCGCAACACCTGCCCGCGCATCAGCCAGTGCCGCACCCTTCCCATGTGGGAGGGATTCTATAAGCTGATTCAGGAATACTTTCAGGGCATCACCCTGGAGGATCTGGTCAGAATACAGACGCCAGGCGACGACTTTGTCATTTAAGGCCGTCTTCTGGCCTTTTCAATGGCCAAATCCGGAGTCGGACAATCTTTTTATAAAAAATGAAAATTTCCTATTGACAAAGTTGTTCTACGGGCGTATAATTCCTATAAACCTAGTAGGAAATAAGGACAAGCGTCCTGAGGTAAGACTGGAGTAAGCAATGAATTACCCCATTCCAATATGACCCAACCATGCATGAAGAAAAGAAATTAGAATCAAAGAAAGAGACCAGAGAGGAAAACTGAAACAGAACAGAAAGGAACTGAATGCCATGACTACACCAAACAAGAATTACAGATTTGAAACCTTACAGCTTCACGTAGGACAGGAAACACCTGATCCGGCCAGCGATGCGAGAGCGGTCCCAATTTATCAGACTACCTCCTATGTATTCAAAAATTCTGCTCACGCAGCAGCCCGTTTCGGACTGGCAGACGCAGGCAATATCTACGGAAGACTGACAAACTCCACCCAGGACGTCCTGGAAAAGAGACTGGCAGCCTTGGAAGGCGGCGTCGCAGCTTTGGCGCTGGCTTCCGGAGCGGCAGCCGTTACCTATGCCATTCAGGCTCTTGCCGCAAACGGCGGCCATATCGTGGCACAGAAAACCATCTACGGCGGCAGCTACAACCTGCTGGCTCATACACTGCCGCAGTACGGCATCACGACGACCTTCGTAGACGCCCACGACCTGGCAGAAGTAGAAGCGGCGATCCAGCCTGACACCCGCGCCATCTATCTGGAAACACTGGGCAACCCAAACAGTGACATTCCTGACATCGATGCCATCGCATCCATTGCCCATAAGCACGGACTGCCGCTGGTCATCGACAACACCTTCGGCACGCCCTATCTGATCCGTCCGATCGAACACGGCGCGGATATCGTGATCCATTCCGCCACCAAGTTTCTCGGCGGCCATGGAACGACCCTGGGCGGCATCATCGTAGACGGCGGCAAATTTGACTGGAAAGCCAGCGGCAAATATCCTGCCATCGCAGAAGCGAACCCAAGCTACCACGGCGTATCCTTTGTAGACGCGGCAGGTCCTGCAGCCTTCGTCACTTATATCAGGGCGATCCTGCTCCGCGATACCGGTGCGACCATTTCACCGTTCAACGCGTTCCTGCTGCTACAGGGCGTAGAGACCCTGTCCCTCCGTCTGGACAGACATGCTGAGAATACAAAGAAGGTCGTAGATTATCTGGCAAATCATCCTCTGGTAGAGAAGGTCAACCACCCGTCTCTGCCGGATCATCCGGATCACGACCTCTATGAGAAATACTTCCCGAACGGCGGAGCTTCCATCTTCACCTTCGAGATCAAAGGCGGTCAGGAAGAAGCGCACAAGTTCATCGACAGCCTGGACATCTTCTCTCTGCTGGCCAACGTGGCTGACGTAAAGAGCCTGGTCATTCATCCGGCTACAACCACCCACTCCCAGCTGACAAAGGAAGAACTGGAAGAC
>CAZGED010000051.1:0-10463 GCA_964525085.1 uncultured Senimuribacter sp. | reverse complement strand
GATCGGCGGCAGCAGCGCCACGCCCAAAGCCAGCGTCCACATATTTTTTCGCTTTTCTTCCTTATTCATTCGCATTTCCTCTCCGTCTCTACAGAACCTGCAGGACGTGAGCCTGCTCCTCGCCGCTCAGAACCCGGTGGATCCCCTTTGCCAGCGCTTCCATCTCATAGGTTCCCGCAATGACGGATACCGGAGCGATAAAGCCGACTCTCTTTTCCATCTCTTTCGTCAAATAGTTGGAATAGGCCATGCCGCCGGTCAAAATGATCTTATCCACTTTACCGCAGACGACCGGCGCCAGGGTGCCGATGTCCTTGGACAGCTGCAGGATCATGGCGTCATAGATGGCCTTGGCATGTTCATCGGTTCGCGCCATTTTTTCCGCCTCGCGGGCGTCGTTGACACCCAGATAGGCGCTGAGACCCCCTGCTCCTTTCAGCTTCTTCTGGACCTCTTTTTCGGACAGGCCGCTTCGGAAGCAGAACCGGACCAGTTCTCTGCAAGGCACACCGCCGGACCGTTCCGGAGAAAATCCGCCTTCGTCGTCACCGACAAAGTCCAGGACCTTGCCGCCTTTGATCAGGTTGCTGGTAACGCCGCCGCCCAGATGGCAGACGATGTAGGTGGTATCTTCCAGTCTGACGCCGTCCCGTTTTGCCTGCTCGATGCTGACGGCGCGGCTGTTGAGCACGTGGGTCTGGAACGGCTTTTGGATCTCCGGTACACCTGTATAGGTAAAGATCGGATCCGGCACGCCGCAGCCGCAGACCGCGTCGTAGATGTACGCATGGATGCCGGCGCCGGCGTCTTGAATCATCTCGTAGGCGATGACGGAGGACAGGTTGGCGGGATGAGGCGCCGGGGAATGCAGAGAAGCCTGGACAAAGGCCTCATCCACCAGATATGCGCCGCTTTCCAGCTGGCCTACCACGCCGCCTCTTGCAGCAATGGCAGACAGGTCCTTCACGGTCATCCCCCGTGCGTTCAGGTAGTTCTGAACGGCGTCCTTTCGGAACGCCAGCTGGTCGTTGACCTCGGCGAATTTCTTCATTTCCTCCGCCGGATGGTCGATGCTGTATGTATGCAGCTCCTTTTCACCGTCATAGATGGCTACCTTGGTGGAGGTGGAGCCCGGATTGATCACTAAAATATATTCTGCCATGTTTTTTCTCCTTTTGCGTGAGCCGCCGCTACGACCACTGTTTTCTTCTCCGATGGGTAGAACGAACGCTCCAGTTCTTCAAAATCTTTAAAAACCATTCCTCCTGCCTCCTATATATTACATGCAAATACTTGTATACCTTAAGCATATCATGTTTGAGCTTCATGGTCAAATTCTTTTTTTGATTCACAGACTTTTCGTTTGAACACTTTCACGCTGTTATGTGCGAAAAAGTCCAATTTTCCGTGAATTAAGCCATTATCCCAGCTCAAATACTTTTTTTGACTGCATAACTTTTTGTTTGAAATTTATTGCAAAAAACCGACGAGATTGGTATAATATTGATGTTAACATGATAAAGCGTAAAAATTAAGGGTAGTTTAGGAGAGTAACGAATGGTAAATAACGAAGCACAGCTACGGCTCGTGGCAGATTTGATTGCTGCCCAGTTCGGTCCAAGTACGGAAGTGGTTCTTCACGATTTCGGCGGCGACATCGACCACACCATCGTGTACATCGTCAACGGACATGTGACAGGACGCCGTATCGGCGACGGACCGACCCAGGCCTTTCTCAGATATATGAAGCACCAGGGAACCACCTTGGATAAGATCCGCTATGTGACCCATACCGCGGACGGCCGGATGATCCGGTCTTCTACGGTCAACTTCTTCGACTCTGACGGCATCCTCAACAGCGCCATGTGCATCAATCAGGATATCACAGACCTGGTGACGCTGGAAAACGCGGTCAAGGGCATGTCCGGCAACAACTATTTTGAGACCAACCATCTGTCCACCGAAGGGGATTTCGACAGTCCTTCCCCATCGATCCACGGCCTGATGGACAGTCTCATCGCGGAAGGTCTGGCTCTGATCGGCATGCCGCCTGACAAGATGAACAAGGAAGCCAAGATCCGCCTGATCCGTTTCCTGGACGAGCGCGGCGTGTTCATGATACAGAAATCCGGCCAATCGGTCTGCGAGCTGCTGGGCATATCAAAGTTTACACTTTACAATTATCTGGAAGAAGCCAGGGGAAAGAAAGAGTAGAGACTGTCTCCCGGCCGGCAGGCGCCAGCGGGCAGGCGGTCAAAAGGGATTCAAGGCGGTCAAAGGGATTCATCTAGAGATCATCAAAATGGAAATCCTTAAACAGCAAATCATCAATACCAGCCAAAAGGCCTCATCTTTCGACGAGGCCTTTTGACTGCGATATTAATTAAGAAAGAACGTTCAAAAGAAATTATCTTGGTAACCCTATCTCCTTTTGACAATGCTAGTATAGCAACTTTATGTGATGAACGTGTAAAGAAACCTTATCGGCTTTGTGTCTTTTTCATCAAATGGCGGTCACCTTTGCCAGCAGGCCGCAGTGCTCCAAACGTAAACTAACACAACGGCTCCGCCACTGGGCGGAGCCGTTTGATCGCAAATTACCTTGCGGTTCTTTTTGCTGTTTTCTTTACGCTTCCGGCTTTTCCTCTGCCTTCGGCGCTTCCGCCGCAGGAGCCGCAGGGGCTGCTTTCGCAGCCGCAGGTTTAGCCGGCGCTTTCTTTACGCGCATATTGTTGATCGCGCCAGTCGGACATTCCTTTGCACAGAGTCCGCAGTTCTTGCACTTGGCCGGATCGATTCTCGCCACGTTGTTTTCCACTGTAATGGCTTCAAACTTACAGGTCTTCTCGCACTTCTTACAGCCGATACATCCGTTGGAGCAGGCCTTTCTGGTCTCGGCGCCTTTGGCTTCCGACTTGCACTGAACCACAACCAGGTTCTTGGCGCTCTGAATTTTGATCACGGAGTTCGGGCAGACCTTTGCGCATGCGCCGCAGGCTACGCAGTTGTCTCTGTTGACCACTGCTACGCCGTCACATACGTGGATCGCGTCGAAGTCACAGGCCGCCGCACAGTCACCCAGTCCGATACAGCCGTAAGGGCAGGCAGACAAACCGCCGAAGAACTGTTTCGCAGCGGAACAGGTCTGTACGCCATTGTATTCCATAATGGTCTTGGCGGCTTCTTTGCTGCCGTTACACATGACCACGGCCACCTGCTTTTCGGCAGATCCCGCTTCCACGCCCAGCACCTCAGCCAGCTTAGCCGCAACATCTGCGCCGCCGACCGGGCACTTGGAGCAGCTGAGCGAGTGGTCAGCAGCCAGTGCGTTTGCATAATCATCGCATCCGGCGTAACCGCAGGCACCGCAGTTGGCGCCTGGCAGTTCCGCACGGAGCAATGTGAAGGTCTCATCAACAGGTACGAAGAATACCTTGGATGCAATGGTCAGAATGACAGAGCATACCAGACCGATCGCAACTACAATTAAAACCGGTGTCATCATTGTTCAATCGCCTCCTATCTTACTGGAACAGTCCGCTGAAGCCCATGAAGCTCAGGGACAGCATAGCAGCAGTAATTAACGTGATAGGAACTCCTCTGAAAGCCATCGGAACACCATTTTCATTTTCCAGCTTGCTCCTGACACCTGCAAAGAGGATCATCGCCAGCAGGAAGCCGACGCCTGCACCAAACGCATTGCAGATGGAAAGGAGATATCCATAGCCTGCATCGATGTTGTTGATGCAGACACCCAGTACTGCGCAGTTGGTAGTGATCAAAGGAAGATAGACACCCAGCGCCTTATGGAGAGGCGGCATGTATTTCTTCATCATCATTTCGATCAGCTGTACCAGCGCTGCGATGACCAGAATGAATACGACGGTCTGCAGATATCCGATGTCAAAGCGGTTGAGGATCTGCTGGATCGGCCAGGTTGCTATCGTCGCCAGTACCATGACGAAGATGACGGCGATACCCATACCTACCGCGGAGTCCAGCTTCTTGGATACACCCAGGAACGGACAGATGCCGAGGAACTGTGACAGTACATAGTTGTTAACCAAGATCATGCTCATGATTACTGTAATTGCTAACATGCTTCTTCAGCTCCTTTCTGACATTCTTTTTCTTTTCTCGCGCCGCCGCACATAGCCGCCATAGCGCATCCGTCACAGCCGAAATCCTTCTTCTTCAGGCCCTTGCCCTTTGTGAAGTAGTTCACGGCCGCGATCAGGCATCCGAATACGAAGAATCCGCCCGGAGCCAGGTTAAAGATGCCCATGCCCGGAATGATGTTGGTCAGAACTTCCACGCCGAACAGTGTGCCGGAACCGAGGAATTCTCTGATCAGACCCATGATACCCAGAGCACAGGTGAATCCGATGCCCATGCCGATACCGTCAAGGGCGGAATCCAGAGGGTTGTTTTTGCTTGCAAACATCTCAGCTCTTCCCAGAATGATACAGTTTACTACGATCAGAGGGATAAAGAGTCCCAGGGACGCGTACAGGGAAGGCACGAATGCCTGCAGCAACAGTTGAACAACGGTTACGAATCCTGCGATAACCACGATGTAGCACGGGATACGAACCTTGTCAGGAATGATATTTCTCAGAATGGAAATAACAATGTTGGAACAGATCAATACCGCCATAGCGGAAACGCCCATGCCCATGCCGTTGATCGCTGAGGATGTGGTCGCCAGCGTCGGGCAGGTACCCAGCAACAGCACCAGTACAGGGTTTTCCTTAATGATACCTTTGGTAAGGATGCTCAATTTGCTTGGTTTCTTATCCATTATTTAGCACCTCCTACTACTTCTTTGTACTGTTCTAATGCGCAGTACACGCCATAGTGAACGCCGTTGGATGAAATGGAAGCACCGGTAACATGGTCTACATTTGGATCATCCTTTGCGGATGTGGAGGCCAGTTCGGAAAGGCCGATGTACTGAGCCAGGTGGCCTTCCGCATGAGCCTTGGTTCCCAGGCCCGGCGTATCGGAATGGGAAGTTACCTTTACACCGGTAATCTTTCCGTCAGCGTCGATACCGATCATTTCTGTCAGCGCTCCGCCGAAGGATTTGGTGCTTACCGTGACGACCATGCCGCTGCCGTTGTCCGCAACGTAGCACTCCGTCGCATATACTTTGTCAGGGTCACAGACGACCAGCTCACCGTCATATGGGGTGAACGTGTCTGCCGCCGGCAGAAGCTCCGCTCTCGCTTCGTTTGCTGTCTTGATCGTGTTTTCTTCGATGATCGGCTCAGCCACGCCATAGGTCGCTGCCAGAGCGGCCGTAATGACCAGGCAGATGGCTACGAGAACGACGATAGGTGCAACATATTCTTTAAATGTATTATTATTTTTCATTTTTCTTTGCACCTCCATATGTCAATTTGATGCACAGCTGATCGATCAGCGGTGTCAGAATGTTCATCAGCAGGATGGAGAAGGATACGCCTTCCGGATATGCTCCCCACAGTCTGATGACCATGGTCAGAATACCACAGCCGATACCCATGATCGCTTTGCCCAGCGGCATGATCGGGGACGTTACATAATCCGTTGCCATGAAGAAGGCACCCAGCATGACGCCGCCTGCGCAGATATGGAAAACTGCCATGTGCAGAGCACCCACATCGCTGCCCGCAATGCCATAGTACAGCAAAGCGAAAACGAACACGGTACCGATGAAGCAGACCGGAGTGATCGGGCTGATGACCTTTTTCCAGATCAGGAACAGGCCGCCGACCAACAGCGCAATGGCACTGACTTCACCCATGGAACCGCCGATGAGACCCAGGAACATCTCCATGTTGCTCGGCAGATCCGCTACATTGCCTTCGCTCAGTACTCCCAGCGGCGTCGCGGATGTCGCAGCGTCGATGGAGGACATGGAAGGAGTCGGCCATGTGGTCATTTCTGTCGCAAAGGAGATGAACAGCACGATTCTGGCAGTGATTGCAGGGTTTACCACGTTTCTGCCGATGCCGCCATACAGCTGTTTTACAATAACGATAGCCACAAAGCATCCAATGACCGCCATCCACAGCGGGAAGCTGGAAGGTACATTGAACGCAATCAGGACGCCTGTAACCGCCGCGGAACAGTCACCTATCGTCTGTCTCTTGTGCATCAGTTTATTGTATGCCCATTCAAAGAAGACGCTGGCTACCGCACATACAGCGGTCAGAAGGATAACCCTCCAGCCAAAGACGTAAATGCTGACCAAGAAAGAAGGTACCATGGCGATGAGTACCAGCTGCATCGTCTTGGCAGTATCCATGCTGCTCACCAGATGCGGTGCGGAGGATACCGCTAAATTATTGTAATATTTGTTATCCATTATTTAATTCCAGCCTCCTTTACAACAGCTTTTCCAAGCTTGTTCATGAAGCCCAGAGGTCTTCTGGCGGGACATACGAAGGAACAGCTTCCGCATTCCATACACTGCATGACCTGTAAATCGCTCAGTTTCTGTGCATCTCTGTTCTCATACGCATCTGCCAGCGCAGTCGGCAGCAGGTTAAACGGACATGCCTGGTGGCATCTGCCGCAGTTGATGCAGGCAGTTTCCTCCGGAACGTAGGCCTTTTCCTTGGAGAAAGCCAGGATCGCATTGTTGTTCTTTACGATCGGCATCGCATCGGAGAAGATGGCTCTGCCCATCATAGGACCGCCCATCAGGATCTTTCTCGGCTCGGATTTGTATCCGCCGCAGAACTCGATGACATCGTGAATCTGCGTACCGATCGGCGCAATGATGTTCTTCGGGTTGGCAACCGCATCACCGTCTACGGTCATCCTCTTGTTGACGAGAGGAATTCCGTTTCTGAAATACTGTCCCACAAAGGCGACAGACGTTACGTTGGACAAAATGACGCCCATATCCGCAGGAAGTACGCCTGCCTTCATCTCTCTGCCTGTGATCTCATATACCAGTACACGTTCTGCGCCCTTCGGGTATCTGGCCTGCAGCTTGAAGGTGTGCAAATTGGTCAGACCCTGCTCCGCAAACATCTGATCCAGTTTCGCAATGGCATCAGGCTTGTTTTCCTCGATACCGATGTAACCTTCATCCAGATCGATGTATTTCATGATCAGCTTCATGCCTTCGATGATGTCCTGCGTATCCTCCAACATGCCTCTGTGGTCGGACGTGATGAACGGTTCGCACTCAGCACCGTTTACGATCAGAGTATGTACCTCATCGATATTCTTCGGGTTATATTTGATGTGCGTCGGGAACGAAGCGCCGCCCAGACCAACCAGTCCGCTCTCTCTGACAGCTTTGACAAAAGATGGCAGATCGTTGACTTCTGGAACTTTGATACCCTCCCATAATTCCTGCTTCTTGTCAGTTTCGATGACAACCAGGGTATCGTTTCCACCCACTGCCGAACGCTGTGTTTCTATGCCAGTGACGGTTCCGGAAACGCTTGAGTGAATAGGAGCACTTACGAAAGCATCTGTATCACCGATAAGTTGTCCCACCTTGACTGTGTCTCCCTTTGCTACCAAAGGTTTACAAGGCGCACCGATATGCTGAGACATTGAAATTTTGACAACGTCAGGAATCGGCATCACTTCGGTTTCACAACCGGCAGTATTCTTATAGTGGCCGGCATCAATGCTGTGTAAATGCTTTGCATTTGAGCTCATATTTGAAACCTTCCTTTCTAAAAATGTCGTCTTATAATCATACGTTTTTATTATACTACAAGCCACGCCAAAAATCATCAGAAATTTGACTTTTTTTTGGCTGAGCCTGCCGCCAAAGTTTTCTTTGGCCGTCCTCCTTCTACAAGGATATGCAAAGGCCGCGGACATATTACTATCCGCGGCCGGTTAGCCGGTTACTTTTTCCTACATTATATCGTGTTATTTGCTTTCCGGCTTGCTCGGATCCGGTTCTTTCCCCGCCAGCACGCAGCCGGCTTCGTCAATACCCATGACTTTTTCGCCGGCTTCCCGCAGCGCCGCTGCGTAGGCCAGCACCTCCGCATCCATGATCTCACCCGGACAAAGGATCGGGATCCCCGGCGGATACGGCACGATCGACGATCCGCACACGCGCCCTGCCGCCCGGCTGATCGGCACCCGCTCACAAGCCGTCGGGATCTCCCGCTGCAAAAGCCGTTTCAACGTCACGGCCTGTCTTCCCGAAGGCCTTTTCTCCATCAAAGTGGGTTGAATCCCCGGCCCGACCTGCTCCGGCAGGCCGCCGGCGGGTCCCACGCAAGGAGTGCAGGGGCTGCAACCCGTGGCACTCTGCTGCTCCGTAGTACGCCGCTGCTCGCCGGAGATCTCTGTCAGCGCCGCAAGGAGGCGGTCGTAGTCACATCGTCTATTACCGATTCCGGTCATGCACATGAGAATGTCGCCGGTAACCAGCTCCACAAAGATCCCCCGCTCCATGAGCCGTTCCTCCAGCTGCAAACCGGTGAGTCCGCAGCCGCTCATATCCAGGTTGATCTTCGTAGGATCCAGCATGGGATGCTCCAGGACCCTGAGACCCGGTATCCTCCTCGCCTCTTCGTAGAAATACCGCAGATCCGCTTCCCACCGTTTCGTCAACTCCTGTCCCCGCTTCTCCATCAGATCCGCATTGATGTCCAGAGACGCCATCAGCAGATACGACGGGCTGGTGCTTTCGATCATCTGCAGCTTATCAGCGAAGATATGCTGGTCAACTCTGTCAGTATTAAGGTTGACAATGGCGCTCTGCGTGTAGGAGGCAAGGGTCTTATGGGTACTCTCCACGATCACATCTGCGCCCTGGTTTTCCGCGGCCCGAATCCGGTCCGCCGCTTGCAGCCCGTCCGCCACATCGGAAAGGCTTCCAGACTTACCGTCTGCCCCGCCGGTTTCCCGGCCAGAGGCGGTGCCTCCGGCCCAGCTCCCCGCGTACCGGTCGAAGAGCTTCAGATGAGCGCCATGGGCCTGATCCACGATCAGAACCATTCCCGCATCATGGACCATGTCCGCAATCTCTTTAATGTCGCTGCAGATGCCGTAGTAGTTGGGGCTGGGCAAAATCACCGCCGACGCATCGGGGTGCGCTGCCAGACACCTTTTGATCTCTGACGGCAGGACAGATCCGGAAATCCCGGCTCCCGCCAGCTCCTGCGGATAAGCGTAGACCGGCTGACCTCCCGCCAGCCGCAGACCGTTAAAGACAGACTTGTGGCAGTTGCGTGCCATGATCAGCTTTCCTCCCGGCGGGACGCAGGTCATAATGGCGGCGATCAGTCCCGCGCTGCTGCCACCGACCAGCAGAAAACTCTCCTTTACGCCATAAATCGCCTTATAACGATCCATCGTTTCGCGGATGATACCCTCCGTCTGAAACAGGTTATCCGCCCCGGGGATCTCCGTCACGTCACAGTCCATGATCCGTTCCAGAAATGCTCCGTATCCGTATTCCCGGTACAGCCAGCTGCCCTTGTGTCCGGGCATATGAAAGGACACCGGCTCCCCCGCCGCGTGTTCCATCAGAAATTGCGTTACGCCTCGCTTCTTGTCCATGTTCCTCTCCCTCTGCATGTGATATATCTATTGTATCATCAAAGGAGAAAGGAGGAAAGCCCCAGATTCTCCCCGGGCAGGAAAGAACCTGCAAATCTGCCCCGCTCTCTCTTGACCGGGATCTGCGAAAGAGCGCTGATCAGGACGTGCAAGAGGGCGGCCGCGGCATGCAAAAAGGCGGCCTGAGACCGCCCTTTCGCTGTGTCCTGGCATAATTGCCATTCCGGTTTATGATATAAGTACTATATTAAAGCAATAACGATCGATCAAAAGTGTGTTCGATGGGGAAACCTGCCGGTTTCCGGCTTCTCAGCCTCCGAATCCGGTGAGGACTGCGATGATCAGCAGTACCGCCTGCGTCAGGATCAATGCGCCGAAGATCGGGAATACGAACTTCCACCATTTATCCAATCTGACACCGGCAAGACCTGCCATAACGGCAGCGTATGCGGTCGGCCATACTGAGTTGGAAAGTCCGTCGCCGAACTGGAACGCCAGAACCGCAACATCTCTGTTGACGCCCAGCAGGTCTGCCAGCGGTGCCATGATCGGCATAGAAGTCGCTGCCTGTCCGCTGCCGGACGGAATGAAGAAGTTGAGGATCGTCTGCATGATCAGCATCGCTACGCCGGTGAGCCATGCAGGGAAAGCGGAAAGCGGAATGGATAGACCATATACCACCGTATCGATGATGTTGCCTGCCTGCAGTACCAGCAGAATGCCGCGGGCAAGTCCTACGATCAGTGCCGGCATAGCCGCATCTGCAAAGCCCTGTGCCAGGGTCGAACCGATCTCATTTGGCTTGTATCCCATGATGATCGCCGCGATGATGCCCATGATCAGGAACAGGGTGGAAATCTCAGCGAAGTACCAACCCTTGGTCTTTACGCCCCATACCAGCAGGACAATGCATGCCAGCAGGTCGATGA
>CAZGED010000050.1:5879-10496 GCA_964525085.1 uncultured Senimuribacter sp. | reverse complement strand
TGGGAGGCGTAAAACATGAAAATTTTTGTGGATAAGAGAAATATAGAACATATGCCGCTGGATGCGTATAGAAAATCCTGCGGAGAGGCTTTGGACGAACTCTGGAATACCGCATGGGTACGCACCGCGATTACAAAGGCCGACAGAAACCCTTTGACCGCGCTGCGGGAAATTGCCGATAAGCTGGCATACCAGAGCAGCGTGCTTTTGGTCATCGCCGAGGGTGAAGCCGGCAGAATGATCAAAGGGCTGACGGCCGCTGTGCCGGGGCAGAGCGATCGGGCCAACGTTCTGGTATTCGGAGATACACTGTCGGCGGTGGATTATGCGGAACTGCTGGACAGGCTGGAAAAGGAGGATTTCTCCATTCTGGCGGTTACGGAAGGCGCGGAAAGCGTGTCCTGGCGCGGGGCGTTCGCATGCCTGAAAAAGCTTTTGATCGCTAAATACGGCCAGGAAGCGGCAACGGCGAGGATCTGCGCTGTTGCGGGAAAGGACAGCGAGGTTCTGGCCCAGGACGCTGCGGACAACGACTATCCTTTGATCCACTGGCCGGAGGACATTTCGGCTGCGGACGGCGCAGGTACGGCAGGGGCGTTGCTTCCGCTGGCGGTCAAAGGCGTCGACCTGGAGGAATATCTGAATGGATTTTACGATATGCTGGCCGATCCGGTGTGGGATTTGGACGGCGCGGATTACAGCGTGGCGCGGGCGGTCTGGCGGCAGGAACACGGCGGCGGCGAAAATCTCATGGTCTGGCAGCGGCAGCTTCTGCCTCTGGCAAAGTGGCGCGGCGGCCGGGCGCTTTGGCTGCCGGAGGAGCAGTACGCCGACGGCCAGGAGGACTTTGCGGCGATGATCGTCGCGGATCAGGATGAAGAGGACGTGATAATGCCGTATTTTGAGGGCTGTAATGAAGACGGGTCGCTGAACCTTTTGCTGCTGGAAACCGCGGAGCGGTTCTTTTCACAGGACTGCATGAAAAAGCGTTCCGTGAAAATCCTTCTGGAACGGTTGGATTCCTACACCCTGGGACACTTGGCGGCTTTTCTGCAGCTGTCGGACGGCATAACTGATTTTTTGTTGAAGAAATAGGCTTTACTTATTTTATTTCTGTGGTATAATGAAAGTAACGGGAAAAAGTTAATTTTTTAACAAGAACTTTTTCGATAGGTAATAATGAAATTGTAGGAGGTTATCACAATGAAAAAAGTTGGTGTTTTAGGAACCGGCACGATGGGCGCCGGCATCATCCAGGTTTTGGCGCAGAACGGTTACGAAGTCGTGATGAGAGCAAGAAGACAGACTTCTGTTGACAAAGGTCTGGCAACGGTTGAGAAGAATCTGGACAGACTGATCAAGAAAGAAAAGATCACTGAGGCTGACAAGGCTGAGATCATGGGCAGAGTTCAGGGATCCACCGATATCAGCATCGTGAAGGACGCTGACCTGATTATCGAAGCTGCGACAGAAGATATGGAAGCGAAGAAGGCTCTGTTTGCTGAACTGGATCAGCTGGTAAAGCCGGAAGCCATCATCGCTACCAATACTTCTTCCCTGTCCATTACCGAGATCGGTGCTGCTACCGGCAGACCTGACAAAGTAATCGGCATGCACTTCTTCAACCCTGTTCCGGCTATGAAACTGGTAGAGATCATCAAGGGCCTGGCAACTTCCGACGAGACCAGAGACACAATCGTAGCTCTGACAGAAGCTCTGGGCAAGACTCCTGTAGAAGTCGAAGAAGCTCCGGGATTCGTTGTAAACAGAATTCTGGTCCCTATGATCAACGAAGGTATCGGCATTCTGGCTGACGGCGTTGCTGATGCGAAGGGCATCGACACCGCTATGAAGCTGGGCGCTAACCACCCGATGGGACCTCTCGAATTGGGCGATCTGATCGGTTTGGACGTAGTTCTGGCTATCATGGATGTTCTGTACAACGAATACGGCGATCCGAAGTACAGAGCGCACACTCTGCTGAGAAAGATGGTAAGAGCCGGCAAGCTGGGAAGAAAGACTGGCGTTGGCTTCTACGATTACACAAAATAAATCGATCCGTACATAACCTTGTATGCGAGAACAAAGGACTGCTGACCGAGAGGCCGGCGTGTTAATAAACCGCCCTCGTCAGGCAGACAATGGAAGAACAAATGATTGGCCAGTCGGAAGTGCTCCGACTGGCCTTTTCGTAGTGCGCCGCCTGGCTCATTCTTTATGATTTTGTTCGGTCATTTCTGTCCGCTCCAGCATGGTCTTCTTTTCCTTGTAAATGATTTTTCGGGTATTGCCCCAGGCCGAAGTCTTCCCGTCATAAAACGATGTGCAATATCAAATTGCGGCAGTATTCCCTCAGCTAAAGCAAAGGGATGTATGCCGCATTTGATGTTATATCCGCGCCTGCTTACGTCTGTACACGGCGCTGTTATTTATCTTTTATCGCGGGCGCCTTTCATGACGCCAAGGACAAAAAGCGCAAGTCCGACAAAGAAAAATTCCAATATGCCGATGCCGATCAATGCGGCAAAGAGGGAGTTTTCATACTCTTGGCTATACGCGAACGGGCCAAGCAGGACGAACCTCCAGAAAAAATATCCGATTGGATGCGCAAGAATCATTACGACGATTCCGGCGTACTTCATGATCTTCGCGTTCATATTTCTCACCTTCTTTAGCTGGACTGGCGTGTTTAATACAGATCAATAGTCCCTGTTTTTTTGACGGTTCTATAATAATAAATATTACTGCGTATTTAGGCTGGCCCCTTTTGCGACTGCCATTTTTCTGAACTTTCAATCTCTAATCTTGTACTCATGTTAGCACACTTTTTTGTTATATGTCAATAAAATATATCAAAATATTTTTTATAAATTAAAAATTGAAACATATCTTATTGACTTTTCTTGATTTTGTGATATCCTTAAAGCAGAAACCAAACAGAAGAGGAATGAGATATGAAGGAGAAGTCGGTCGGCAAGCGTGACCCTCTGGAAAACTTTGAAGCACAGTTCAAGAAGTCCACTTTGCCCTTGATGGTGCTGAAGATTCTTTCCGAGCGGGACATGTACGCATATGAAATCGTGCAGGATACACTGCGCAGAAGCAACGGGAGATATAAGATGCCTCTGCTTTATACGACGCTCAGTAAACTGCAGGAGCAGGGCATGGTCGTCGAAAGTGGGAAGACCATTTCCGATGACAATCGGGTCCGCGTGTATTACAGGATCACGGACGAAGGCCGTCAGCATCTGGAAAAACTTATGATCCTTTACGCAGAACTGACAGAAACAGTCAAGGCGATCGTAGAAGAATGACACTATGGAGGAAACTATGGATAAAACTATGGACAGGAAAAATGCAGTTATTGAGCAGTATCTCAGTAAAATCAAGACTCAAATCTACAAAATCAGCCCTGTAGACGAGTTTATCAGCGAACTGAGACAGGATCTGTACGAATATGAGGAGACCAATCCGGACTGTACAGAAGAGGATTTGGAATCAGAGTTCGGTACTCCTGAGGAAATCGCTGAGGATTTTCTAAAAGAGCATCCTGCCCTGCGGCCAGAAAAGGTGATGAAAGGAAAAAGAATCAGAAACATCATCATCGCAGTTCTGGTGATAGTCTTAGCCGCGGGCGGATTTATTTTCGCGGATTTTTTAAGTCACAGGCAGGTTAAAGCAACGCAAGTCGTAGTAATTGAAGAATGAAAATTTGGAGGATTCAAATGAAACATAGAATCATAGTATTGCTTACCGTCATCACAGTGATCGCGGCCATGTCGGCTGCCGCTTTCGCGGACACCGGATCGACAGTCAAAAATATTGAAAAAGAATATTTTCCTGACGGCTCCTACGCGGTCATCGAAACCGTAATAGAGGAGAACGGCGGCCTTTCTCTTTTCGCGACGGAAAGCACTAAAAGTGCTCATACCACTTACACTTATTACAGTTCCAGCAACAAAAAAGAGTGGGACTTCACCCTGAAAGGAACCTTCACCTATAACGGAAGCACCGCCAAGGCAACGGCGGCTTCCACCAGTTACAACATTTACGTATCCGGCTGGAAATGCTCAGATAAAAAGGCGTGGACCACCGGCGCGACCGCAAAGGGAAGCGCGACCTTCACGTACAATTCCCTCATGTCGAAAGACGTGACACTGGGTTTGAAGTGCTCTGCCAATGGAACCATCACAGCCGTATAAACAAATCTCATAGTATCATCGCATCGTTTCGATCTTAGACAGCGCCATGCAAACGAACAGAAACCTCGTTTGCGCGGCGCTGTTTTTCATGGTATTTTTCTATGGGGACATTCCGACTGGATTCCCGTATTTTTTACAAAAAAATACCCTTTTCAATGGGTAACGGTTGTATTATAATGGATATAGATTTTTCGTCTGTAGATGTTAAAGGGTCCGGATTTTTCCGAGACTGCATCTGAAACGTGTCTGACTGATTTACGATTTCCCGCGTTCTATCAAAAGGAAACTTTTTAGTTATAGATTTATCGTTATAGAAAGGAACAGGCCATCAGGTCTGGTAATCACATGCCAAGAAAGAAAAAAGAAGAAACAACAGAAGAAAAAGTCACGAAGGATATGCCGGAGCAGGCGCCGG
>CAZGED010000050.1:0-5779 GCA_964525085.1 uncultured Senimuribacter sp. | reverse complement strand
GAACCGGCAAAACCGGCCAAGAGAAGGGGACGCCCGCCGAAGGCCGAAACTTTGGCAAAGAGAGCCGCCGAAGAAAAGGCAAGGCAGGAAGCCGAGGAGCAAGCGAGACTTGAGGCTGAGGCAAAGGCCGAGAAGGAAGCTGAAGACAAGGCAGAACCGGCTGTGAAGGCTGCCGCCGCGGTTGAGAACAAGGCAGAACCGGCTGTGAAGGCTGCCGCCGCGAAGAAGACGGAGGCTGCGGAAGAACCGGCGAAACCGGCCAAGAAAAGGGGTCGACCGACAAAGGCCGAGGCTCTGGCAAAGAAAGCAGCCGAGGAGAAGGCAAGGCTGGAAGCCGAGGAAAAAGAGGCGGTCGAAGCAAACGCAGAGACAAAAAAGCCAGAAGCGGCAGCTGATGCATCGGTAAAGTTGCAGTCCGCCGCAAAGTCCCCGTTGGTTGCACCGGCGGAAACCGCTTTGACCGCAGTAAAAAGAGGAGAAATGGTCGCCCTGGAACCGGCGGGAGAGCATAAGGAGGAGAAAAACGTCGACGAGCAGTCTGGAGCAGAGGAACGGCAGGACGCGCAGCAGGAGAGCGCCGCGCGGGACCGTCGGTATCACATACGCCACGGCCGCGAAAGAAATGACAACAGGAACGACCGCGAACCGCGCGAAACTCAGGAGAGGGAGAGGCCGGAGGTGGAAGGCATCTTGGAGCTGTCAGACAGCGGTTTCGGGTTCCTTCGTTTCAACAATTTCCTGACCAGCGATAAGGATATCTACGTTTCGCCGACCCAGATCCGCCGCTTCAACCTGAAGACCGGCGACAAGATCAAAGGCATTTCCCGACTGCCGAACGACGGTGAAAGATTCGGTGCACTGCTATACGTGCTTACCGTCAACGGA
Source organism: uncultured Senimuribacter sp. (assembly GCA_964525085.1). GTDB lineage: Bacteria > Bacillota > Clostridia > Peptostreptococcales > Anaerovoracaceae > Senimuribacter. The sequence goes on along the minus strand of CAZGED010000050.1, from coordinate 4,894 downwards.
GACGAGCCCGGCGTGGCGATACACCGGCCGGATTTTGAGGATCTGACCCCGATCTTCCCGACAGAGCGGATCTCGCTGGAAAACAGTCCGAGAAATCTGTCCATGCGCCTCATCGACCTGATCGCTCCGATCGGAAAGGGGCAGAGAGGGCTGATCGTGGCGCCGCCGAAAGCCGGCAAGACTACTTTGCTGAAGAGTATTGCCAACAGCATTGATCAGCAATATCCAGAGGTGGAGATGATCGTGCTGCTGGTAGACGAGCGGCCGGAGGAAGTCACCGATATGAAGCGGTCCCTGTCCGGTGGGGAGGTTATCTACTCCACCTTTGACGAAATGCCGCAGCATCACGTAAAGGTGGCGGAAATGGTGCTGGCGAGAGCGCAGCGTCTGGCGGAGCACGGCAAGGATGTGGTCATTTTGCTGGACAGCATCACCCGTCTTGCCAGAGCCTACAACCTGGTCGTACCGGCGTCCGGCAGAACCCTGTCCGGCGGTCTGGATCCGGGGGCTCTCCACAAGCCAAAGAAGTTCTTTGGCGCGGCGAGAAATATCGAGGAGGGCGGCAGCATCACCATTTTGGCTACGGCTCTGGTAGAAACAGGAAGCCGTATGGACGATGTTATATTTGAGGAGTTTAAGGGTACAGGTAATATGGAACTGCACCTGGACAGAAAGCTTTCTGAGAAGAGGATCTTCCCGGCCATTGATTTGAACAAATCAGGTACCAGAAGAGAAGACCTGCTGATGAATCAGGAAGAACTGGAAGCTATTTGGATGATGCGCCGCGCTTTGGCTAACTCCACGACACAGGATGTGGCAGAGGCTATCATCGACAATCTGGCGCACACGAGGAGCAACGCGGACTTTGTTCAGGTGATCAAAAAAGTATTTTCACATAACGGTTTTAGAGGTTAAGGAACGATGGATTTAAGTAAGATTTTTCTGAAAGACGCGTGCCCTACGCCGGTAGGCGGTCAGGCCGTCATGGAAGGCATCATGATGCGCGGCCTGAAGCGGACCGCCGTAGCTGTCAGACTGCCGGACGGGCGGATCCACATGAAGACCCAGCCCAACAAAGAGCTGCCCAAGTGGACTAAGATACCGATCCTGCGCGGCGTCGTATCCTTTGTCGTTTCGCTGGTGCAGGGCACAGGCATTTTGATGTATTCGGCTGACGTGCTGGAGGCAAACTGGTCGGAGGAAGAGGAGCTTCAGGAGGACAAGGTCGACGCTTGGCTGAAGAAGACCTTCGGCGAAAAGGGCGCGTGGAACCTGATGATCTACCTGTCGGTGATTCTGGCACTGGCGCTGACTATCGCCATGTTCATTCTGCTGCCTACCGTGGTGGCCAACTGGCTGAAGCCGGTTATCGACAGCGACTTCGCATTCAATCTGGTGGAAGGTGTCATGCGCATCGTCATCTTTGTTGCCTATATTGCCATCATCAGCCAGATGAAGGATATCAAGACCGTCTTTCAATACCACGGGGCGGAACATAAGACCATCCATTGTTTTGAAAACAATCTGGAACTGACCCCTGCTAACGCCCAGCAGTTCTACACGCTCCATCCGCGCTGCGGGACCAGTTTCCTGCTGTTCGTCATGGTCATCAGCTTTGTGCTGCATTTGTTCCTGGGATGGCCGAGCCTGGCCCTTCGCATCGTTTCCCGGCTCCTGCTGGTGCCGGTAGTGGCGGGACTCTCCTACGAGCTTTTGAAGTGGGCCGGCAGAAGCGATAACTGGCTGGTTCGGATCCTGAGTCTGCCGGGGCTGTATCTTCAGAAGCTGACGACCAAAGAACCGTCGGACGAGCAGCTGGAAGTGGCCATCTGCGCCATGAAAGCGGTCATGGTGCCGGACGATACGCCGTATTTTGAGGGCATCTGCGATTTGGACGGGCATTTGATCGAGGGAAAGAGCTATGAGAGAAAGACGAAAAAAGAAATGGCGGTGGAGTAAGGGATGAGTCTGCCTGTAAAAGAACTATTGAATATCGGGCTGCGCCAGCTGTCGGACAGCGGCGATGATGACGCGGCCATCGACAGCAAAGAACTGTATTGTTTTCTGATGGGAATTACCCATGCCCAGCTGATTTTGGAATATCAGAAGGTTCTGCCGGACAGCCTTTGCGACGAGTACTTCAAGCTGCTGGACCGTCGGGCGGGCGGGGAACCGCTGCAGTACATCACCGGGATCCAGTGCTTCATGGGCCTGGACTTTGAGGTGGACGAAAACGTGCTGATCCCGCGGCAGGATACGGAGACACTGGTGGAGGACGCCATGGGGGTCATCCGGGAAAATCAGCTCCGCAGTGAAGACCTGCCCATCAAGCGGAAGCGGGACTGGGACGTGCTGGACCTGTGCTGCGGTAGCGGCGCCATCGGCCTTTCGTTGGCGGCCCTCTGCACGGGAATCAAAGTGACCTGCTCTGACGTCAGCAAAGGCGCGCTGGCTGTGGCGCGGCGCAATGCCTCCAGGCTGTGCGGCGGCAGGAAAGTCGACTTTGAAGAGGGAAGCCTGCTGAAGCCTTTTAAGGGCCGGTTCAGGACGAAAAAGTTCGACATGATCATCTCCAATCCGCCGTACATAAAGACTTCCGTCATAGCCACTTTGCAGCGGGAGGTTCGTGATCACGAGCCCATGCTGGCCTTGGACGGCGGCGCAGACGGCCTGGACTTTTACAAGGGGATTCTGGAGGACGCCGCGGACTGCCTGAAGAAAGAGGGCGTGCTCCTCTTTGAGATCGGCCACGATCAAAAGGAGTCCGTCACGGCTTTGATCGAGGAGACCGGCCGTTTCACCCATGTGACGGCGTTGCGGGATCTGGCAGGGCGGGACCGCATCATCTGTGCCGTGCTGGCCGGAAAGAGATAGAAGTTTTCAATAATATAAAAGCAAATATGTGATAAGAAAACAGATCTGCCGCGCCAGGCCAATCGGCAAAAAAGAGACGCGGCAGTCATGGATACGCAGAAAGAAACCCTGGCAGGTATGATTGCCGGGGTTTTTGAATTGGGGCGGGCTCCGCGCGGGCCTTCACCGTACATTGTCCCGGGATGCACGGCCGCAGGATTGTATGGCTTCACGATTAGGCGGCTGCATAACCGACAAAGTGCGAAAAAGTGAGAATATCAGCACAAATATCTTTGATATTTGTGCTAAAAAACACACTTTTCTTGACTTAATCTGGATTATGTGCTATATTGAAGTTGATACAAAGGAGATTGGAAAGGACGGCTTTATGAAGAGAAAACTGATGGAGGAATTTTTGGCTTGGAAGCGACAACCGGGGAGAATGCCGCTTTTGCTTTACGGCGCAAGACAGGTAGGCAAGACTTATTTGTTGAAAGAGTTCGCAGCGTCATGCTACAAGAACTATGTCTATGCAAATTTTGACGTTGATTCAGATCTGATCCCATATTTTGAAGGGAGTATTTCTCCAGAGCGGATCATCCGAGTGCTGGAAGCATATTATCACACGAGAATCATCCCTGAGGAGACTTTGATCATCTTCGATGAGATACAGCAGTGTGAGCGTGCTTTAAGCAGCTTGAAATATTTTTGTGAAGACGCGCCGGAATACCATGTTGCGGCAGCGGGAAGCCTGCTTGGTGTCGCGATAAATCGTAATCAATATGCCTTTCCTGTAGGGAAGGTATACCTGAAAACGATGTACCCTATGGACTTTGAAGAGTTTCTATGGGCGTTGGGAGAGCAGCTTCTCGCAGATGAGATAAGGGACTGCTTTTTACATGACACGGCAATGGCGGGACCTTTGCATGAAAAGGCGCTTCGGCTCTACGATCAGTATCTGATCATCGGAGGGATGCCTGCAGTTGTAGCTGCATATCGTACTCCCGGGAGCATTGAACCACAGGTTTTGCAGAATATGATTTTGCGCGCGTATATTTCAGATATGGCAAAGTATTGCAGTAACAGCCAAAGCGTAAAAAATATGGAAACCTTTGAAAGCATTCCGATGCAGTTGACGAAGAACAATCAGAAATTCATGCTGAAGCATATAAAATCAGGCGCGCGAGCCTCTACCCATGGGGATTCTATAGAATGGCTTGCGATGAGCGGACTGGCACGGAAGTGTTACAGATGTACGCAGCCGGTTCTTCCGCTGGAGATCAATCGGGAAGCGGGTTGTTTCAAGCTGTATATGAGCGACGTGGGGCTTTTATCTGCAAAGCTGCACATGGACTTGCAGAAATTGGCTTCTCGTGACAGCATTTCCTCCAATTATCTGGGGGCGATGACGGAAAATTATGTGGCGGCACAGTTAATAGCATCCAATCACAGTTTGTATTACTGGGAGTCAAACTATACGGCGGAGGTGGATTTCCTACTCGAAGGAAACGCAGGTGTCATTCCGTTGGAAGTAAAATCGGGAGAGAATGTCAGAGCACGCAGTCTCAGTGTATTTATGGGAAAATACCAGCCTGCCTATGCCGTGAGAATCTCCAGAAAAAATTTCGGATTTGAAAATAATATTAAATCGGTACCTCTCTATGGGGCGTTCATGCTATAAACTACAGGGGTTTGAGGGGCCTGCCTTTACTCCTGGCCGGAAGAAAAAGCGGATTACATGCAGCTCAGCGAATGGGCGGCGGAGATCGAGGAAAACCTGGATCAGGAGATCGGGCGGTATACGGAGCTGGCGTATGATTGGTACAGAGAAAACGGGGACAGCAAACAATAAAATCCGCCAACAAAAGCAAAATCCGCAAAAAACACTTGTTTCTTGCGGCGGGGTGTGATATAGTATAGAAGCTGTATTAGGTGCGGCAAAAATTATGCACGGGTGCAAACCTGAGCAGGAAAGAGGTAAAAGCATGAAGGAAGGAATCCATCCTGATTATAAGGAATGTAAAGTAACTTGCGCATGTGG
>CAZGED010000049.1:0-10541 GCA_964525085.1 uncultured Senimuribacter sp. | reverse complement strand
AATTGCAGGCCGTAGACGGGGTAGTCTCTGTGTCTGACCGCCATGATCTCTCCGTCCGCCGTTCTGGCTGTGACTTTGAGGCAGTCCGGCAGGCTGGCTTCTTCCGCTGCCAGAGAGTGGTAGCGGGCTACGGGCGCTTTTTCCGGCAGTCCGGCAAACAAAGGGTCTGACGTATCAAAGTCCGTCTCCGACTGTTTGCCGTGCATCAGCTCTTTGGCGTAGGTGATGACGCCGCCGTAGGCCTGGCAGATGGCCTGATGGCCCAGGCACACGCCCAGGATGGGATAGTCGGTGCCCAGCTCTTTGACCACGTCCACGCAGATGCCGGCATCCTCCGGACGGCCGGGACCCGGGGACAGCACGACAGCCTCCGGCTGAAACCCTTTGATCTCCTCGACAGTATAAGCGTCGTTGCGTACGACGTGAAGGTCAGGGTCCAGCTGGCCGATGAGCTGGTACAGGTTGTAGGAAAAGCTGTCGTAGTTGTCGATGAGTAAGATCATAGGGTTTCCTCCTGTTCTGCCTGCTGCAGGGCGGCGACTACGGCAGCGGCTTTGTTGATGCATTCGGTGTATTCGGTCTCGGGAACGGAGTCGGCCACGATGCCTGCGCCGCTGCGGACGAAAACCTTGCCGTTTTTCTTGTAGGCGATGCGGATGGCGATGCAGGTGTCCAGGTTGCCGGTAAAGTCCAGGTAACCGATGGCTCCGCCGTAGATGCCCCGCTTGTTGTTCTCCAAATCGTTGATCAGCTGGCAGGCTTTGATCTTGGGTGCGCCGGACAGGGTGCCGGCCGGCAGGATGGCGTCGATGGCGTCCAAGGACGTCTTATCCTCCGCAATTTCACCTCTCACCGTGGAGCCGATGTGCATGACGTGGGAAAACCGTTCGATGGAGTGATATTTTTCTACCTTTACGCTGCCGAACTTGCTGATCTTGCCGATGTCGTTGCGGCCCAGGTCCACCAGCATGTTGTGTTCCGCCAGCTCCTTCGGGTCCGCCAGCAACTCTTCTTCCAGCCTGCGGTCCTCCTCTTCGGTCTTGCCCCGGGGTCTGGTGCCCGCCAGGGGGAAGGTGTGGAGCACGCCGTCTTCCAGCTTGACCAGGGTCTCCGGGGAAGCACCCGCCACCTCCATGTCCGTGCCGGAGAAATAGAACATGTACGGCGACGGATTGGTGGTGCGCAGGATGCGGTAGGTGTTCAGCAGGCTTCCCTCAAAGTCGGCCTCCAGCCGGTTGGACAGAACGATCTGGAAGATATCTCCTTCGTGAATGTGATGCTGGGCCTTTCGCACCATGCCGCAGAAGGTCTCCTGATCGAAGAGGGCGCGGAGCTCCGACGTCATCTTGCCGGGCGCTTCCTCTTTGGCCGCGCCGTGGCGAAGCAGGTCTTCCATCTGCTGCAGCTCCAGGACGGCCCGGTTGTACTCTGTCTCGCAGTCCTCCGGCTTTGATACGGAGATGTTGACGATGAGTATGATCTTCTGGCGGAAGTTGTCAAAGGCGATGACCTTGTCGAAGAGCATCAGGTCCACGTCCTTGAAACCTTCGGTGTCTTTGGCGTCCAGCCGCAGAGAGCTTTCCGCGTATTTCAGGTAATCGTAGGAAAAATATCCTACCAGGCCGCCGGTGAAGGGCGGCAGGCCCGGGATCTTAGGGCTCCTGTGCTGGTCCAGGATCTGCTTGATATAGGTGCCGGGATGATCGGTCTGCAGGGTCAGGTCGTTGGCTCTGAGGACGCCGTCCTGGCAGGTGATTTCCAGATTGGGATCGTAGCCCAGGAAGGTGTAGCGGCCCCATTTCTCATTGTCGCCGACGGATTCCAGCATGTAGCAGTGGGAGGATATGTTTTTCAGGATCTGCAGGACCTGGATCGGGGTCCTGATATCGGAAAGGATCTCCTTGGCCACGGGAACGGCCCGGTATTTGCCGCTTCTGGCGATCTCCTCAATCTCGTTTAAAGCAGGTGTCAGTTTTTGATATTCCATAATCTTGTCGTGCTCCCTTCTTTTGCTGTTATGAGTGTTGTCATGAGCTGTTCCCTCGAGGGCATTAAAAAAGTCCTCGACAGAAACGTAAATTCCTGTCAAGGACGAATAAACAGACTTATCCGCGGTGCCACCTTGATTTACGGCGGTGAGGCCGTACGCTTAGCAGGGTACCAACATACCCCCGGCAACTGACGTATGCCATCACGTCACAGAATACTGGGCAGCCTCCACGGCGCAGGAAGGAACCGATGAATTCGTCCGCCTGTACGCACCGTAGCCGGGCCGCTGTTGACTGTGCCCTCCGTGGTCCATTTGATCACCTGTGTTTCACCCGATTCTCATCGTCGCGGGCTCTCTGTAGAAGCATAATGACCGTTATCTCCACTTCAACGGTTTGGTGTATGGAATTGTGAATTGTATCCATGATAACGCAAAGTTTTTTGTTTGTCAATAGGAAAAAGGAAATTGTTTTTTGGTGTTTTGGAACAAATACAAGATGAGGGAGACAATTAGAATAAGGAATAATACACTTTTTCCTTGACGATAATTCGGTCAACCGATATAATAAGCTTAAAAGAGAGGATGAGGAAATGATTATCAATGAATTGTTAGAGCAAAGGGGAATGACGAAATATAAACTGAGCAAACAAAGCGGTGTGCCACATGCAACGATTTCGGATATCTGCAGTGGCAAAGCCCGTCTGGAGAAGTGTTCAGCTTTGACATTATATAAAATAGCAAAAGTGCTGGAGGTAAGTGTGGATTTTCTGTTAGAGGAATCGATGAAGGAAAACGGAATGACAGAGAGACCTTCTTTTGACGTATTTAAAAGCAATGTTTGCCACTATGTGAAAGATAAGGGGGATATCCAGTTTATCATTGGGACACTGGAGTGCGATGAGATAGGAGCGTTGTTTCGACAGAAATGGTATTTGGAGTCATTTTATTTGCTGGGAATGGTTGATTACCTCTCCCGCATTAACGATATCCCGCTCTGTACCAATTATAACGACATCCGCAGCTGTAAGCTGGAGCATGCAGTGTATCCTTCTGGTGCAGTGCTGTCAGATGCGGCCTTTGGGACAGAACAGTATAAACGAGATTGCCTTGCGCATGCGATTCCTGAATTTCTGAATTTCAATATCGTGGAAAGTGAGATAAGAGATGTCTATTAACTGTGGATTTACAAAGGATAATCTGGATCAATGCCTGAAAGCGTTAGCGAAAGAGTATCGCAAATTAAGCGGGACAGCTATGCCTGCTGAAATTATTTTAATTGGAGGCGCATCAATAATGGTGAATTACGGTTTTAGAGAAATGACCTATGATATTGATGCTGTGATTCAGGCAGCCTCGACGATGAAGGAAGCGATCAACCATGTGGGAGATGCAATGGGACTGCCTAATGGATGGCTCAATTCCGATTTTAAACGTACAAAATCCTATTCGCCGAAACTGGCCGCATATTCTGTTTACTATAAGACGTTCTCTCATATTCTGACTGTCCGTACAGTATCAGCTGAATATCTGGTTGCGATGAAATTGATGTCAGGCAGAACGTATAAGCATGATATTTCAGATATCATAGGGATTCTGCATGAACAAAAGAAAATGGGAAAGGAACTGACCTTTAAGCATATTGATACGGCGGTCTGCAATCTTTATGATGACTGGCGTGCATTGCCGAAAAACGCAAAATCACTAATATCAAATATTTTGGAGAGCACGAATCTGGAAAAATTATATGAGCTGTATCAGATAGAGGAAAAAGAAAACAGAGCTCTTCTGATCGATTTTGAGAAAAAATATCTGAATATCGCCAATGAAGGTAATATAAATGATATTTTAAGCGCACTGAAGAAAAAGCTATAAATTGATCCATATAAATCGAGATATAGAAAGCACCTCTATTTACCGGCTGGCAGTAAATATGAGGTGCTTTCCCTGCAAGGGACAAATCAAATCATATCTCTTCTCTGATTTATTCCAAAATCGTCACTTTTTCCTTCGCCAGATCTTTGATCTTGATCTTAACGCTTTTGTCGCCGAACATGACGAGGAAATAGCTGTCGTCGGTGATCGCTATCGGCTTGCCGGTGTTATTGTTGTAGACGGTATTTTCATCGATAAAGGTATAGCCGTAGTAAGCGTTTTTCCGTAACGGCGTGGTCAACGGATTTTTGCGGTTGGCGACCAGCTCAACACATTCATCGGAATCATCGGCCTCCTCTGCGGAGCTGAACACGCCGGCATAGCTTGACAGCACGATGTTTTTATCCTTCGCGGAAAAGATCAGGTCTGCCACGCCGCCGTTCATCTCACAGGTGATCGTAACGTCGTCAAAATCCGGTGCCCAGCTGTGGGTGAAATAGAGGGTGCAGCCGCCGAAGACCAGAGCGCAGGCCAGCACGGCAAGAAGGATATTTCTCCACATCTTCTTTTTCAGCTTGCGGAAAGGCTTGATGTCGTGGGCCCCGGCGTCTGCGCCTGTCAAGCTCCTGATACCAAAGGTGCTTGGCAATCTGACAAAGCCAGGTGGAGATCTTGCAGGATCCGTCGTATTTATTCGCACCGCGCACCGCCTGATAAAAGGTCTCCTGAGTCAGCTCCTCCGCAGTGTGTTCCTCCATGCACAAAGTCATCAGAAACTTGAATACGTACTGCGCGTAGTCCCTGTAGACCAGATCCATGTTCAGCATTTCATCACCTCTCTTTGTCCATATATCGCCTGAGGGACGATTTCGTTACAGGAAATTTTAAAAAAATGTGAAAGTGTTTCATCGCTCTCATTGTCAAACGCACTCCCGCGTTTCCGAAAAAAAAAACTGCTGCTCCGGATCGTGTCTGCAAAAGCGGCCCGGAGCAGCAGGTATCAAACGATTGACAGTTTAACTTACAGCTTAAAGGTCTGGAACTTTTCTACCGTTCCTTCCTCGTCTTTGAATTCATAGTCATTCCCCGGCAGGATGGCGTTGGCTGCGATGCCTACGACAGCCGCGATGGCAAGGCCGGACAGGGTGATGGTGGTGCCCGCGATTACGAAGGAAATACCGCCAATTGCATCGAAGCCCAGGGCGCAGACCAGGATCAGAGCGGCGATGATGGTGTTTCTGGACTTTGTGAAATCCACCTGATTCTCCACCACGTTGCGGATACCGATGGCGGAGATCATACCGTAGAGGATCAGAGATACGCCGCCGATGATAGCCGCAGGGATGGAAGTGATGATGAAGCTGATCTTCGGGATAAAGGACAACAGAATGGCGAAGCAGGCCGCGATGCGGATGACGCGGGGATCGTAGATCTTTGTCAGAGCCAGCACGCCGGTATTCTCACCATAGGTGGTGTTGGCCGGACCGCCGAAGGCAGAAGAAAGACAGGTCGCCAGGCCGTCGCCCAGCAGCGTTCTGTGCAGGCCCGGGTTTGCGATGTAGTTTTGACCGGTGGTGGCCCCGATGGCGGAAATATCACCGATGTGCTCCATCATGGTCGCCAGAGCGATCGGCATGATGGTGATGACGGCGCTGATGTCAAACTTCATCACCGTCAGCGGCGGCAGACCTACCAGCGGTTCGTCCACAATAGCTGAAAGATCAACTGCGCCTGTGACGATGGCCACGACGTAGCTGATCACTACGCCCAGGATAATCGGAATGATCTTTGCCATGCCGCGGCCCCAGATGTTGAAGATAATGATGGTCAGAAGAGCGATCAGCGCCAGAAACCAGTTGGTCTGGCAGTTGGTGATGGCCGTTGGCGCCAGGATCAGGCCGATGGAAATGATGATCGGTCCGGTGACCACAGGAGGAAAGAACCGCATGACCCGCTTTGCGCCGAAGGCTTTGATCAGGGCGGACATGACAGCGTAGACCAGGCCGGCCATAAAGACGCCTCCGCAGGCATATGGCAGCATCTCCGTGTTTGGTTGTCCGTCGATCATGGGAGCCACCGCAGCGTAGCCGCCGAGAAAAGCAAAGGATGAGCCCAGAAAGGCAGGAACCTTTCCCTTGGTCAGGAGATGAAACAACAGCGTGCCAAGACCGGCCATCAAAAGGGTGGTGGCTACGTCCAGACCTGTCAGGATCGGCACCAGCACCGTAGCACCGAACATGGCAAAAGTATGCTGCAGGCCCAGGATCAGCATCTTCGGGACGCCCAGCCTGGTGGCATCGTAAATTCCATCTTGGTTGATATCGTGATTGGTCATGTGTTGAATCCTCCTTGAATCGTGACATATAGAAAAACTTACTCCACTTATTATATCATTTTCCCGCATAAAAGGCTATAAAAAAGTGTGCATGTCGGAAGAAATGCCTCCTGTGCACACATGCCGCCCGCCGCAAGGGGAGACGCTTTCGCAAGGAGCTTTTGCCGACAGGGATTGGGTTTTTCTTCTGGATTTGCTTTTACAGACTCCTGATCTGGAATGGCGGGCCTTTGCGGGGGAAATTTGAGGAAATAGACGACTTTTTTCAAAAATATCCTTGCCTAACGTGGACAAAAATAGTATAATATGTGCGTTATAGGCAAAAAGACTGTTCACAGCTATAGATGCAAAGTAGTCAGGAGGTGAATTGGAATATGGCACAAGTTATCGTGAGAGAAAACGAAAGTTTAGAAAGCGCTCTGAAGAGATTCAAAAGATCATGCGCAAGAGACGGCGTTATGAGCGAACTCAGAAAGAGAGAACATTACGAGAAACCAAGCGTAAAAAGAAAGAAAAAGTCTGAAGCCGCCAGAAAAAAGGCTAAGAAATATTAGTCATTTAGAATCGAGGTGATATAAATGACTTTGAAAGAGCAATTAATGGCAGATTTCAAGGAGTCTTTGAAGGCTCGCGATGAGGTCGCCAAGAATACAATCAGTCTGGCCCGTGCCGCCATCAAGCAGTACGAGGTGGACAAACGCGAAGAACTGGACGACGCAGGCGTAATTGCCATTTTATCCAAGCAGGTAAAAATGCGTAAGGATGCCCTCGCTGATTTTGAAAGGGCTGGACGGACAGATCTGGTCGATGCTTATAACGCCGAAATTGAAGTTCTGAACAGATATCTGCCGGAGCAGTTATCCAGAGAGAAGATCGTGGAGATCGTCAAAGAGACTGCAGCCTCACTTGGCATTGAAGGGGGCAAGCAGAACATGGGTAAGCTCATGGGACCTGTCATGGGCAAGGTCAAAGGCCTTGCGGACGGCAATCTGGTCAAAGATGTCGTGATGGAATTTCTTTCATAATTCACATTTGAAACAAACGCAGCCTGACGGAAACGTCAGGCTGTTTGTATTTTTTGCAGACTGTTTCATCGGTCATGGTGTGGGCGTCAGCCCAATCCCAATGAATCATAAAAAATGAAGCAGAAACTGTTATTGACAAAAGATGAATTTGGAGATATCATATAGGTATCAATTGATACCTATGCGGAGGGTGCGGAGTTGACAGATAAGACAAAAATACGAATTGAGAGTGAACTGGAGGTAAAGGCATATCTTCAGGATTTGAAATTTGCCCTTAAAAATGGAGCGAGGATAAATTTCCAGGTAAAAAGATTAGTAGATGACAGGAGAGATGAGAAGTATACGAATCAATATACTGTCAACGCTTTATTTCCGGATGAGAATCCTGTCGATGTGCTAAGACGAGAATTATTGAATCTCACGGTGGAAGAGTATATGCAGACTGTTAAAGATCTTCGTTTTCCAAATCGAAGTGAAATGCGTGAATTTGGCAAGATCTACAATGGTAATGATGAAGTATATATTAAAGTAAGAGTCGAGCTTTTGGGGAGATATGGAAACACCACAACTTTTGTAATGTCCTTCCATTTTGCTGAGAGAGCGTTCACACCGGAGATGTTCCCCTATAGAAAGAATTTGGAGGTGTTTTCATAGATATGAGGATTGTCAAAAGCGAAAAACGTTTATGCGCATGCTGCATGGAAGAGCATGAAGTGAAAACAGTTCTTGTTAAGGAGACAGCCTCCTTTAAGAATACAGAGGTGGTCTATGACGCTTTTTATCTGTATTGCGATGCGGCGGAAGAACTGTATATGGATGAACGGCAGCTACAGGAAAACGATGCGCGCCTTAAGGACGCATACAGAAAAGCGGAAGGGCTCCTGACCTCTGCTGAAATCAGCGGAATTCGTGGGAAGTATGGAATCAGTCAGAGTGACCTTAGCGTTCTTTTGGGTTGGGGCAGAAAGACGGTTACAAGGTATGAAAGTCATCAGGTGCAGGACAAAGCGCATGATACGATATTAAAAAAGCTTGCCCAGGATCCGGAGTGGTTTTTATCGTTGCTGAATGACGCGAGGGATAATCTGACGGAAGCAGCTTATCAGAGGTATATGGGTACGGCGACTGCACTGTATGAAAAAGACCAGGATTCTTATTTGCGTAAGGCGATTGAAGCCAGCTACGCGAAGTTTCATGGAAATCAGATGCTCCACGGAAATACAGAGCTTTCCCTGGATAAGGTTGTGGATGTGATTCGTTACTTTGCGGCTTCTGTACAGATAACAGCGCTTTATAAGGTAAAGCTTATGAAGCTGATGTGGTATGCGGACGCGCTTTCCTATAAGCAAAGGGGCTTTTCCATAACAGGATTGGTTTATCAGGCTTTTTCCATGGGAGCCGTACCGGTAGGACATGATTCCATTATCGTTTTGCAGGGAGTTCCGTGTGAAGAAGTAGATATGGGCGAGACCAACGCGTATCATTTTTCGCTGAAGGGAGCAGTATCCTTTCCGTTTCTTTCCGATGAAGATAAGCGTATTCTGGACATTGTCATTGAAAAGCTCGGCAAGATGAGCAAAAAAGATATCATTTACTTCATGCATCAGGAGCAGGCATATATAGAGACTGCTCCCAGGCAGGCAATTCCGTTCTCCTATGCGGAGAGCCTGCGGATATAACAAACGCCTTTGACCGCGAACCCTGTTTGCGGAAAGCACGAGGAACATACGTGAAAGACGCAGAGGATACAGCTCCCTGCATATTCCCACTCGCTTCTTCATATACTTACACCATGAAACTGTGGAACGAGCTGACATTTGATTTTGATATCACCGGGCCGAGGGTCACGGCGTCGGAACACGCGGCCATCGTGGAGAACGTCCTGCGAGTGGTGCTGATCACCGATACCCAGGTTACCGTCCACACGGGGCGATTCTTCGTGACCGTCAGCGGCGGCAACTTTGTGATAGGAGAGATCTGGGAAGGACGAATGGAACTTGAGGGCGACATCCAGGGAATCGAATTTCATAAGGCATTGGGTTAAGGTTCGGCTGCAGGGCTTCAAACCGGAGCGGATCATGACCCAGGCCATAGAGCGGGGCGCAGCCCTGCGGGAGATCCGGTACAAGGACGAGACGGAGGTGTTCTTCCGTGTAGCGGCGGAAGACCTGTCCCTTCTGAAGAAACTGGCGGGCAGCCGGTATAAGCTGACTGTGCTCAGGGAAGGAGGCTTGCGGCCGTCCGCGAAAAAGCTTCTGTCCCGGAAGCTGGCGGCTCTGGGCCTCGCCCTTTTTTTGATGGCTGCCGGCGTCCAGTCCCTCTTTGTCCGGGAGATCAACGTGGTCGGATGCAAGACCATTACAGAGAGCGAGATCCGGGCGTGTATCGCGGAGGAGGGCCTCTACGAAGGGGCGCTGAAGCGCTTTGACTGCGACGCCATTGAGCGAAAGCTGTTTTCCCGGTTTGACAACGTGGTGTGGGCGCGGGTAGCCTACGAGGGGAACTACGTCCGGGTGGAGATCTCCGAAAGCGAGCAGGTTCCGGCGTCGGACACGTCCGGAGAAAAGCCGTGCAGCATCGTGGCCGATCAGGAATGTTATATCGAGACCGTCTATACATATAAAGGAAGAGCGGAGGTGCAGGAGGACGATTTTGTCCGCAAGGGCCAGGTGCTGATCAGCGGCAGGGTGCCGATCGAGCATCCAACCTATCCGCTGGAGGAAGGCGAGGAGCCGGCGCACTACGTCCACGCGGAGGGCAAGGTGGTCGCCAGGGTGCCGTACTATTTCTCCTTTTATATGGAGCACGCATCAAAGGGCACGTCGGACGGTACGTCAAAGGGCGGAGCGGACGGTGCGGCGGCAACAGCGGCAGCCGCGGCAAAGGGAGATTCCGGCGGCGGGCAGCTCGACACGGAGGAGGAAAAGCAGGCCCAGGCTCTGCTGCGCCAGTGGATCAAAGAAAATGTGCCGGAAACCGCGCAAATTTTAAAGAAAGACTTTCATTTTACCGTGAAAGAAAATATAATAAGAGTGTACGGGACCATAGAAACCCGCCAGAAGGTGGGAATAGAAAAGGAGATTGCTATTGACAAATCAGAATTCAAATCTAAATCAGAATCAGAATCAGAATCAGGAGCTGAAGAAAATACAGATTGAAGACGATGTGGACAGAGCGGAGCTGCTGGGCAGCCTGGACGCCAATTTGAACCTGATCCGGGAGAGCACCGGCGCGGAGATTTTTCAGCGGGACGACTGTCTGCTGCTGCGGGGCGGCGACACAGCACTGGCCGAAGGCATCTTAAGCGAGCTGGCGGCCA
>CAZGED010000048.1:0-10659 GCA_964525085.1 uncultured Senimuribacter sp. | reverse complement strand
ATTTTGCTGCCGTCCGGCTTCCGCTCATCTTCAAAGAACCGCCGGAACATGCTCTGGTTCAACGTCTTGCCGAAGCGGCGCGGCCGGGTGAACAGGGTCACGCCAGTATTTCCATCTAATAGTTCTTTGATCATCCATGTTTTATCTACATAATATGATCCTCTGTCAATGATTCTTTTTAAATCCTCTTGCCCGATCGGAATCGGTTTTTTCATCTGCCTCACCTCACTGATCCGCTCTGTTTTTCCTTACTATCTAGTATACGCTAAGTTACTGCAAATCACAAGAAAAAAGATCGCTGCGGCAGTGACTGAGCCAAAGCCAATACAGTCAATACAGATACGGCTTTTCCCACAGGTTCAGTTTGGTTCCGATGCCCTTTGCCAGCGCATTTTCGTAGATGGTCTTGCCCCAAGCAACGTCTTCTACCGGCATGCCGCCGATGGAATAGATGATGATCTGGTCGTCGCTCTCGCGGCCCGGACACGTTCCGTTCAAAATGGCTCCGATGTTTTCCATCCTGCTCTTTTCCAGCTTCTTCTCGTGAATCATATCGGTGAACTTGCTGCCGATAAGGAACCAGGTATCAAAAGTCGGATACGGATACTCCTCCGCCCAGCTTTCGTACAGCCCGGTATAATCCACCACCAGCTTCGTCGACGGATCGATGATCAGCTCTTCCGGCGTATTCATGGCGCCTGTGCCGCAGAGCAGGCAGCCAGGTTTGATCCACGCCCGCTCCACATACGGATAGTTCTCCTGCCCGCCCGTCGGCGTCGACGTGGCAAAGCTGACGATGTCTGAATCCCTGACGCATTCCTCCAGGGTATCGCAGACGACGATCTTCTGAAACTGCGGACACCGCTCTTTGATGTACGCTACACACCGGTCAATGGATTCCCTGCCCCGTCCAAAGATCTTCAAAACCTCCAGGCTCGGCCGCAGAGCCGCAAAGGTTTCCACAGACATGGAATTGATGACGCCAGGTCCCACGATGCCCAGCACTTTGGCGTTCTCCACCGCCAAATGCCTGACTCCGACACCCGGTACGGCTGCCGTCCTGCAGGCGCTGATCAGATTCGCCGACATATAGGCCAGCGGAGCACCGGTGTCCTTGTCGTTAAGGATCAGCATCAAAATGGACCGCGGCAGCCCCTTTTCCCGGTTCTCCACATTGGAGCCGTACCATTTGACGCCGGCGATATCAAAGGTTCCGCCTAAGTAGGCCGGCATGGCCATAAAGCGGCGGTCCGGTCCGTCCTTCGGCATAGACGGGAACGCCGGTTTCTCCGGGAACTGGATCATACACCCGTGGGAATTGGCGTTTTCCCCGCCCATGCGGTAATCTCCCTTGTCCAATAACATCAAAACCTCTTCCATACAGTCCGTACATTTCACTGCGTCTCTCACGCCTGCCGCGATCATGTCCGCTTCACTTAAATACAAAAAATCAATATTTGGATATGCCATATCTCTTCTCCTTCCCGATTCCCGTCCATTACGGCGCATCTGTTTCCTATAACTGCAACTACATATATTGTATAATATATTATCAAGCAACATTCGTCAATAAGGGTCCCGAAACATTCACGAAAAATTCAGAAAAGTTTCACAAAACGCAAAAATGCTGCCGGTGCGTGTGCGTTTCACATGCGGGCCTCAGGCCCCGGCAGCAGTTCTTTCTGACTTCACGTCATATTATTATTTCGTCATACTGTCACATGATCCTATCGTCATGTCATATTGCCATACTGTCATTGTCGTACTGTCATATTATCACATTATCATATCGGCCTTATCGTCATATCAGCCATATTGTCCGTCGGTCATTCCTTTTCCAACTGGACTTCCGGCATCAGCTCATCGTCGATGACGCCCAGAATTTCCTCCAGTTCCTTGACCTGATCGTCGGAAAAGCGCTCCCGAATCCGCTTCATCACGGTGCCGATGTAATCGTAGGTCACGCCGTAAGTCGTCATGTACTTGTCTGTGACTTCCAGGTGATACTCCCGCTTGTCCTCCTGGCTCTGGACCTTCCGCACGTAGCCCTTCTTCACCAGACTGCCGACCTTGTAGGCGGCGTTGGGCGGCGAAAGCTGGGCAAAGGAAGCAAATTCGTTGATGGTCGGTCGTCCCATGGCGTAAATCAGTTCCACGCAAAGCACCTCCGTAGCAGACAGCGCATCCTCCACCTTGATGTCCTGGTTGAACACCTTCGAGTACAGGCTCATTTTAAATTTCGTGTAGATATCCGAAAAATTTTTCTCCAGCATGGCTTCCTGCTTCCTTTCTCATCCGTGACTCCATCCGATGTCTCTATTTTACCAAATCTTCCGTCTCTTTTCAACGATAAGATTTCCTGCGGCATCCCGGCATATCCCAAAGGTTTCGGACCGTCCCAAAATGCTTAATCCTTCTAAACGCGCCCGATCCCGCCAAAAGTGTCTGACCCTGTCAAGACGCTCCCCGGCCCGCCTTCTAATCTGTGATCACGAAGGACAGCTCTCCCTGGGCGGCCACCTGTCCGTCCACCTTGGCCACCGCCTTGCCGTATCCTACAGGGCCGCGCCGCTCCGTCAGTTCGCAGTACAGCTCCAGCACGTCACCCGGCGTTACCTGCCGCTTGAACCTGCAATTTTTGATACCGCCGAAGACCACCAGTCTGCCCCGGTTTTCCTCCTCCGACAGAATGGCGGCGGCCCCGGTCTGGGCCAGAGCCTCCATGATCAGAACCCCCGGCATGATGGGACGCCCCGGGAAATGTCCCTGAAAAAACGGTTCGTTGGCCGTAACGCATTTGACGGCCCTGGCCCATTTTCCCTGCTCCATATCCGTCACCCTGTCGATGAGCAGGAAGGGATATCTGTGCGGCAGAATCTCCTGTATCTGTCTGATATCCAGTTCCATTATTTTACCCTCCGAAACAGAATTGATGCGTTGTGTCCGCCAAATCCCAGAGAATTGGACATGGCGTAATCCGTATCCATCGCTCTGCCCGCGTTGGCCACGATGTCCAGGTCACAGTCCGGGTCCGCCTCTCTGTACCCTATGGTCGGCGGTGCGAAACCATCCCGCAGGGCCTTTACGGTCAGTACCGCCTCCACAGCCCCTGACGCGCCGAGAAGATGGCCCGTCATAGACTTGGTCGAGGACATCAAAAGGTTTCCGGCGGACGCTCCGAACGCCGTCTTCACAGCCAGGGTCTCACACCTGTCGTTCATCGGCGTCGACGTGCCGTGGGCGTTGATATAGCCGACCTGATCCGCTGAAACGCCCGCGTCCTCCAATGCGGATGACATGCAGGCCGCCGCGCCGCTGCCGTCTTCCAGCGGCGCGGTCATGTGGTTGGCGTCGCAGCTGACGCCGTAGCCGGCGATTTCACAGAGGATCTCGGCTCCTCTGGTCACGGCGTGGTCGTAGGATTCCAGAAGCAGCACTCCGGCCCCCTCTCCCATGACGAAACCGTTTCGTTCTCGATCAAAGGGAATGGAGGCCCGCTTCGGGTCCTGGGATTCGGACAGAGCCTTCATGGAAGTGAAGCCTCCGATGCCCAGCTCGCTGATGCAGCTCTCGCTGCCTCCGGTCAGAAAAACGTCGGCATAGCCGTCCCTGATCTGGCGAAAGGCTTCCCCGATGGCGTTGGTGCCTGAAGCGCAGGCCGTGACGACGCAGGTGCAGCTCCCTTTGAAACCGAATTCGATGGCGACGGTTCCCGCGGCCATATTGCTGATGGCCATAGGCACGAACAGAGGCGATACCTTGTCAAAGCCTCTTTTGATGCCCTTGTAATGCTCCTCCTCAATGGTCGGCAGGCCGCCGATGCCGCTGGAGATGTTGACGCCGCAGCGGGCCGCGTCCTCCTTCGACATGTCCAATCCGCTCTGGGCAAAAGCCTCTCTGGCCGCCACCAGTGCCAGCTGGGTGAAACGGGCCGTCCGTCTGGCCGACATCTTGTCCATGTGGTCCGTAATGTCAAAGCCCTTCAGCTCCCCGGCCACCTTTACCTTGTGTTCCGAAGCGTCAAAGCTTTTGATCAAGTCAATGCCACACTGACCGGCTCTGGCGGCCGCCCACATTTCTTCTACTGTATTTCCGATGGGAGACAGGGCTCCCATACCGGTGATCACAACTCTTCTCTTCATGGTCTTCTCCTTACTAATACATGCCGCCGTCAACGGCCAGAACCTGGCCCGTCACATAGGCCGCCTTTTCCGAAGCCAGAAAAGCGGCGGCCGCCGCCACATCCTCCGGCCTTCCCATTCGTCCCGCCGGAATCGACGCCGCGGCGGCTTTTACGGCGGCTTCCGTCATGGCGGCCGTCATATCCGTCTCAATAAAGCCCGGGGCTACGGCATTGACCGTGATGTTCCTGCCGGCCACTTCCTTGGCAAAGGATTTGGTCATGCCCACCACGCCCGCCTTGCTGGCGGCGTAATTGACCTGTCCGGCGTTGCCCGAAAGTCCCACTACGCTGGCCATGTTGACGATACGCCCGTACCGCTGCTTCATCATCTGCCGGCTCACCGCCTGCATCATCAGGAAACAGCCTTTCAAGTTGGTCCGGATGACCTGGTCAAAATCCGGTTCGCCCATCCGTATCAGCAGGTTGTCTCTGGTAATGCCCGCGTTGTTGACCAGAATGTCGATCCGTCCGAAGGCCTCCACTGCCGTCGCCGCGATCCTCCGGCAGTCCTCTGCCTGTCCCACGTCGCCGCGGATCAGCTCCGCCTGCACACCCAGAGCCCGGCACGCCTGCGCCGTCTCTTCCGCCGCCTGCAGATTTCCCGCGTAGTTGATGATCAAATTGGCGCCGCCGGCCGCCAGCTCCAGACAAACGGCTCTGCCGATGCCTCTGCTGCCGCCGGTGACGATGGCCGCTCTTCCTTTCATCGTTTCCCGCCTCCTTCCATCTCCTCTTCGATGGCCCGCAGGACCTTCTGCAGGTCGCCGCAGGTTTCGATGTTCCATGCTTTTATGCCCCGGTCTGTCTTCCTCACAAAACCGGACAGGGCTTTGCCGGGACCGATCTCTATGACCCTGTCCACCCCCGCTGCCGCCATGGCTTTGACGGTATCTTCAAAATACACGCTGCCGGACACCTGCTTCACCAGCAGGCCGCTGACAGATTCCGCTTCCGTCTTCTCCCGTCCCACAGCGTTGAACAGCACAGGAACGTCCATGGTTCCAAAGGCTGTCTCCGCGAAGACCTGTTCCAGCACACGGCCGGCCGGTTCCATAAACCGAGTGTGGAATGGCCCGCTGACAGGCAGAGGCACGCATCGTTTGGCCCCCTTTTCCACAGCCAGAGCCGCAGCTGCCTCCACCGCCTCCCGTTCGCCGGCGATGACGATCTGCCCCGGGCAGTTATAGTTGGCGGTCTGAACCACGCCCAGCTTCGACGCCTCCGCGCAACAATCAGCCAGAGTTTCCCTGTCCAGGCCCAGCACGGCTTTCATGGCGCAGTCGACGCCGGCCGCCGCGTCCGCCATGGCTCTGCCACGCTTTGTGACCAGGGCGATGGCCGTTTCCGCGTCAAAGACCCCCGCCGCGTGAAGGGCTGAATATTCCCCCAGAGAAAGGCCCGCCGCCATGGCAGGCTTCACCCCCAGAGCGTCTAACCGGGGCTGCAGCTCCGCCCATACGCCGGCAGCAAAGGCTACCATGACAGGCTGGGTGTTCCTCGTATCGGACAGCTCTTCCATAGGGCCTTCAAAGGCCATCTTTCTCTGCGGTTCCGGCAGCAGGTCAAAGACCGCCCGGAACCGGTCATATGATTCATAAAAGTCCTTGCCCATGCCAGGGGTCTGGCTGCCCTGGCCGGCAAAAAGAATTGCTAATTTCATGCGTTGCTCCAATCTTCGGACAGCTCCTCCATCAAAGCGGCCGCCGTGGTCATTTCTCTGACCCGCCCCACATTTCCGCCGCAGAAGAACAGTCCTTCCTCATAGTTACCGTAAAAAGCCGCCGTAAGCGCCCGGTTGATGCAGTAGGCCGTCGTCCCGGGATCGCAGGTTTTGATGCAGCGGACGCAACTTTTCGGCAACAACCGTCCGCCCGCTTCGATCCTTTCTATCAAAGGCGTTCTCAGCCCTCTGCCCGGCATCCCCACAGGGCTCTGCAGGATCATGGCGTCTTCAGAATCCGCGGACAGAATCACGTCTTTGAACGCCTGGCTGGCGTCGCACTCCCGGCAGGCGATGAACCGGGTCGCAATCTGCACGCCGTAGGCGCCTGCCCTTTTGACCTCCGCCATATCCCGGCGGTCGAAGACGCTGCCCGCCGCGAAGACCGGCACAGGCTCTTCTCCCTCTCCGCCGCCGCACACGCCGCAGACGTCGGAGACGATCTCCGCCAGCGGTTTTGCTCTGCCGCCCGTAAGCTCTTCCCGGGCAAAGCCCAGATGGCCTCCCGCCCGGCTGCCTTCCACCACGACAAAGTCCGCCCGGCGCTGATGCCGCTTCTGCCAAATGGACAGCAGGGACCTGGCCGCTCTGCCGCTGGACACGATAGGCGCGATCATTACGTCAAAGCCTTTGGTCAGCGACGGCAGCTCCAGAGGCAGTCCCGCGCCGGAGATCACCGCGTCGATGCCTTCTCTGCAGGCGGTACGAACCATATCGGCATACCGCGTGGTCACCGCCATGGCGTTGATGGCGATCAGACCCTTACCGCCCGCGATCTCTCTGGCCTTTCGGATCTCTTTGATCAAAGCCCTTTGATCCGCTTCCTCTGTATTGCTGAAAAAATCCGGCTCGCGGAATCCGATGTTGGCGGTGGAAATGACTCCCATGCCGCCGCAGGCCGCCACGGCTCCCGCCAGTCCGCCCAGAGATATACCCACGCCCATGCCGCCCTGGATCACAGGGACCGACAGCTTATCTAACCTGCTCATATTCTCTTACCATATCCTCAAAGATCTGCCGCAGAGGCCGAATCTCCTTCACCATGCCGCTGACCTGTCCCGCCATGAGAGAGCCGTTTTTCACGTCTCCCTCGACGACGGCCTTACGCAGGGAGCCTAAGGTGAACCGCTCCAGCTCCATCTTATCCGCTCCCGCCTTCTCCCTTCTCAGGTATTCCCGGGTCATCGGGTTCTTCAGACAGCGCACCGGCGCGCCGGCGTTTCTGCCTGTGACGATGGTGGCGTTGTCCCCCGCTTTGACCACGGCCGCCTTGTAATTTTCGTGGATCGGACACTCGCAGCTTGCCAGCAGGCAGGTGCCGATCTGGACGCCGCAGGCGCCTAAGACAAAGGCCGCCGCCATCTGTCTGCCGCCGGCGATGCCGCCTGCCGCGATGACGGGCACGTCCACGCTGTCACAGACCTGCGGTACCAACGCCATGGTGGTCAGCTCCCCGATATGTCCGCCGCTCTCACAGCCCTCGGCGATGACGCCGTCCGCACCGAGACCGGCCAGCCTTTTGGCCAGCGCCACGGAGGACACCACCGGAAATACTTTGATCCCGGCCTCCTTCCAGTTTTCCACGTATTTCCCCGGATTTCCCGCGCCGGTGGTCACCACGGCCACCTGTTCCCGCCGCACTACCTCGGCGATCCTGTCGGCGTCCGGATTCATCAGCATGATGTTGACGCCAAAGGGTTTGTCCGTCAGGCTTTTGCATTCTTTGATATGCTCTTCCAACTGATCGGCGTTCATGCCGCCGGCACCGATGATGCCCAGGGCGCCGGCATTGGATACGGCAGCGGCAAACCCGCCTGTGGCGATATTGGCCATGCCGCCCTGAAATATGGGGAATTCTATGTTCAAAATTTCATGGATCTTCATACTGTCTTCTGTTCCTTCTGTCCTTTCCCTGTCATTTACTGATCACCATACAGCCATAGGTCAGTCCTGCGCCGAAGCCGGTGCAGGCCAGACGTGCGCCTTCCCGCAGCAGCCCCTGCTCTTCCATTTCGCACAGGGCGATGGGGATGCTGGCGGCAGAGGTATTTCCGTAGCTGTACAGATTTTTAAAAAACTTGTCCGGATCTCCGCCGATCCTTCTTGCGGCCGCATCGATGATCCGCTCGTTGGCCTGATGGCAGACGAAATAGTCGATATCCGATTCTTCCAGCTCCGCCACGGCCAGGGCCCCTTTGATGGCCTTCGGCACCACGCTGACCGCAAACCGGTAGACTTCCTGGCCGCCCATTCGGATCAAGCCGCCCCGTCGGCAGTGCAACACTTCCCGGTCCGGCTTACAGCCACCATAGAAGAAAAAATCCGCCGCCTGATCCCAGGCCAGCACCGCCGCTCCGGCTCCGTCGCCGAAGAGGACACAGGTGGATCGGTCCTCCATGTCCATAAAGGGAGAGATCTTCTCACTGCCGATGACCAGAGCGTACCTGTCCCTGTCCAGAGACAAGAGGCCGTTGGCCAGCTGGCATCCATAGATAAAGCCCGCGCACGCACCGTTGAGATCCAGAGCCAGTATTTCTTCCCGCAGGCCCAGCCGTCCGGCCACGCCGCAGGCTGTCGCCGGCGTCTGATCGTCCGCCGTAAAGGTGCAGACGACGCAGCAAGCGATGTTCTCCCTGTCGATCCCTGCCCTTTGGATGGCGGCCTCCGCCGCTTCCGCGGCCAGATCGGTGTTGGTCTTTTCCCTCGCGAAGTATCTGGAACGAATTCCTGACTTCTCCCTGATCCACCGGTCGCTGGTATCCACCAGGTTGGCCATATCGTCGTTGGTCATAATCTTTTCGCCCCGGGCTTTCCCAAGGCCTAAAATCTTAATTCCTGCCATGGTCCTTCCTTCCTGCCTTTTTCAGATTTCCTACATTCCGCAGCCACTTATACCGCTCCGCGGCCAAAGCGTCGCCGCTTCGTCCCGCCAGAGCCGACAAAGCCTCCGCGACGGCCCGTTCCGTCTGGTCGAAGACGTAGTCTCTGGCCTCATGGGCGCCTTTGCTGCCTTCAGGAAGTACCACGTCGCAGATGCCCAGCTCCTTCAGATCTTCTGCCGTCAGCTTCATGACCTCCGCCGCCTCCTCGTGACGGGAAGCGTCCTTCCACAGAATGCTGGCGAAGCCTTCCGGCGACAAGATGGAAAAGATGCTGTTTTCCAGCATGATGATCCGGTCCGCCACGGCCAGAGCCAGAGCGCCGCCGCTGCCGCCTTCCCCGATAAACACAGCCACCGTCGGCGTCCGCAGTCCGGCCATGCAGGCGATGGATCGGGCGATGGCCTCACCCTGGCCGCCGGCCTCCGCCTCAATGCCCGGGTAAGCGCCCGGCGTGTCGACAAAGGTAATCACCGGCCTTTGAAACTTCTCCGCCTGTTTCATCAGACGGACCGCTTTTCTGTAGCCCTCCGGATTCGGCATACCGAAGCGGCACGCTATATTTTCCTCCAGGCTGCGTCCCTTTTGCTGGCCGATGACCGTCACCGGCCTGCCGTGGAAAAACCCGATGCCGCCTACGATACTGCCGTCCTCTCCGTGGAGCCTGTCTCCATGCAGCGGAAAAAAATCCTCGATCATGGCGTCTATGTATTCTCTTGCCGTCGGCCGGTCCGGATGTCTGGCAAGGGCCACCCGCTCCGTGGCCGTAAGCTTCTGATCTTTCATCCTCTGTTCCTCCCCGCGTGATAGGTGTGCAGCCGCAGCAAAAGGGACAGCGCCTCCCGCAGCTCCCCGCGGGAGACGACCTGATCCACAAACCCGTGGTCCTCCAGATACTCCGACCGCTGAAAGCCCTCCGGCAGCGACTGTCCGATGGTCTGCTCAATGACCCTGGGCCCCGCGAAGCCGATCAAAGCCTGGGGCTCAGCCAAAATCACATCGCCCAGGCTGGCGAAGCTGGCCG
Organism: uncultured Senimuribacter sp.; assembly: GCA_964525085.1. GTDB lineage: Bacteria > Bacillota > Clostridia > Peptostreptococcales > Anaerovoracaceae > Senimuribacter. The sequence continues at coordinate 853 of CAZGED010000048.1, read as the reverse complement.
TGACCCCGCCGGTGGTCGGATGGGTCATAACGGAAATGTACAGAAGCCCCGCCTGATTGTGGCGCTCAACGGCCGCTGACGTCTTCGCCATCTGGAAGAGAGAGAAAATCCCCTCCTGCATTCTGGCTCCGCCGGACGCGGCAAAGATGACCAGGGGCAGACGGCTCTTTGTCGCGTATTCACAGGCCCGGGTAATCTTCTCTCCTACGGCCATGCCCATGCTGGCCATCATAAAGCGGCTGTCCATGACGCAGAAGACAGCCTTGACACCGTCGATCCTGCCCGTGCCGCAGATCACCGCCTCCCGCAGGCCGGTCTTCGCCTGCTGGCCGGAGAGCTTCTCGTCGTAGCCGGGAAAGTCCAGCGGATTGCCACCCCGCAGGCTTCGGCACAGCTCCCGGAATGACCCTTTGTCCAGGGTAATCTTCAGCCGATACCGGGCGCTGACGCCGTAGTGATGGCCGCAGGACGGACAAACGTACAGGTTTTCCGCAAGCTGGGACCTCCGTGTCTTGCCGCCGCAGGACGGACAGGTCACAGGCAGATCCTTGGCGTTGATCTTCCGCAGGCTCTTCAAAAGGTCCTGTTTCTGTTTAAATGGATTCATCTCTGCCTCCTGCTTCTTCCAGTATCTTCAGGATCTCCGGCAGATGGCTTTCCACAAAGCCGGTGTCATAGCCGCCGCGAAGGAAATCCTGGTTATACATCAAAAGGTGCTGCACCGGCAGCGTCGTCCTGACGCCGGTGATCACCATTTCCTCCAAAGCCCGCCGCATTCTGCGCACGGCTTCCAGACGGGTGTTTCCGCTGGCGATGACCTTGGCCACCATGGAGTCGTAATAGGGGCTGATGG
>CAZGED010000047.1:0-10687 GCA_964525085.1 uncultured Senimuribacter sp. | reverse complement strand
GCAGTCCTTCGCAGATCGAATTTCCCGCAATTGGATGATTTCGCCCATTGCGGGAGTTTTTCTGCAGTCCTTCGCAGGTCGAATTTCCCGCAATTGAACAATTTCGGCCATTGCGGGAGTTTTTCTGCAGTCCTTCGCAGATCGAATTTCCCGCAATTGGATGATTTCGCCCATTGCGGGAACTTTTCTGCAATCCTCTGTGGGTCGAATCTCCCGCAATTGAACAATTTTGCCTATTGCGGGAGAATTCTATCTGGCTCAATCATGCAAACACTCCCGCAATCCCAATTTTTCGTCAATTGCGGGAGATTTCGCCCATCAAGGCTCTGAAAAACGTCCCGTCTTTTCTGAAATTGAAGGATTGCGGGAGATTTCGCCTTTTGCGGAACAGAAAAAACTCCCGCATTTAGTCATTTTGCTCAATTGCGGGAAATCGCCAAATGCGATGCAAAGTTTCTGCCTTTTACAGGTGTGTATTCAGAAGCACGAACTGCCCTCCGGGATGCAGGACTCAGGCAGAACGCAGGACTCAGGCAGAAGCGCAAGGCGCAGGCGTCACACCTGCGCCTTGCACCGTCTCATCAGCGTTCCCTGCTCATCTACATAAGTACATGCTCCGCAGACGCCCTCCCCGCAGCACATGTTTCCCTCCGTGGGCCTTACGACATTTGGACCGAAGGCCTTCTGGATTCTGTGGACATAATACGGCGATGCCAGTGCGAAGATGTTTCGCCCGGACCTCCAGCCCCGCAAAGGCTTATCATCTGCGCAATCTGCGCTGTCTGGCCAAGCTTCTCCGTTCGTCCAAGCTGCTCCGTCCGGCCAGAGGCCCTCCCGCGCGAATTGCCGGATATGAACTGCTTCCGCCGGAAGATCTCCGAAATAATCCAGAAAAAAATCCATACCCACTTTATCGAGATCCATATACATCTGCAGATCTGCCAGCTTGGCGGCATACCTTCCTCCGCCGTCCAGAAAGTTCCGCAGGGGCGCCACTGCGATCCCTTTCGCAAAGATCACGGTCCCTTCCGCGTCATCGCGCAGGTGTCCCAGTCCCGACAACGCATTGTAGTAGACGCCCCGCACACACAACTGCTCCTTCTCCGCCAACAGATTCGCGCTTTTCGGGCCGCAGCTGCAGATGCCCAGGTGTAGCAGGCCTTCGTCCGGTTCCGATTTCAATACCGATACCGGCATGCCGTACCATCTATCAGCCGACGGCGCCTTCGCGAACACGTACGCCCCTGCGGTCTGCGCCTTTTGACAGAAGCCCCGATCCGCCCGCAGGACAAAGACGTGAAACCGCGCTCCGTAGACTCGTACCTCTTCGACGGGCAACAGTCTCTCCTGCCTGCCCTGGATCAGGCGGCGGCCGTTTTGCTCATACAGCGTATAGATGCAGGTTCCCTGCCAGCCGCAATCCTGACAGCTCCTGCCGGAGAGCCTGCCGCAGACCAAACAGCAGCCCGCCTCCGCCAGAACGCACGGACAGTTCTCTCTGCCCGCGTCGATGCACCTGTTATTTCCCATTGTCACACCTCTTTACCTCATATCCGTAGTCCATCAAAGCGTAGGCATCGTTGAACCAGTTGCCGTCGGCCAAAACGACACAGATCAGACTTTCTCCCTGCCTGCTGGAAGACGCCACCAGCGTCCTTCCGCTCATCTTGGTAAAGCCGATCTTGATGCCCGTAGCGCCGTCATATTGGAATACGGTCTTATTTTTGTTGTAGTACTCCTTCCAGGATTTTGTCTTTACGATCTGCTGAAAGGTTTGATTCTTCATGGCCTGCCGCGCGATCTTCGCCAGATCTCTTGCCGTGGTGTAGTGATTCTCGTCAAAAAGCCCGCTGGGATTGACGAAGTGGGTTCCCGTGCAGCCCAATTTCTCAGCCCGCTCATTCATCAGGTGGACAAAGTGGTCCACGTTGCCGCCCATGGTTGCCGCCAGAGCCGTGGCCCCATCGTTGCCGGACCGGAGCATGACCCCGTAGAGCAACTCCTCAATGGTCATCTTATCCCCTTTTTTCAGGTATAGCGACGATCCTTCCACTCCCACGGCCTCCTCCGGAATCACCACCTTCTGCTTGATGTCCGCGCCGATCTCCTCACAGATTTCCAGAGTCAGCATGGCCGTCATGATCTTGGTGGTGCTGGCGGGATACCCCTTTTCGTCAGCGTTTTTCTCAAACAGCACTTCCCCGGTCTTTCCATCGATCAAAATGGCCTGCTTGGCACTGACCGTCGGCGGCTGAGGCAGGCTTTCCGCGGATGCGGTCTGTCCCGCCGGTTCAGCCATGTAGCCGTAGATCATCAGGCCGAGAACAAACGCCGCGATGATGCAAATGACAAGTAAAATCTTTTTCATACATTAAAAAATCCCCCATACCAGTGTATTGGCAGGGAGAAAAAATATGACTGCCGCCTTTGACTTTTGCCCCGGGCAGAGGTACAATAGGCCTGTATCGTTTCGACAAAAACGATGTCAAAGAAGGCCATATCAAAGAAAGTCATATCAAAGAAGGCTATATCAAAGGAGAATGCATTATGAGAACCATCATCGCAACAGACAAAGCGCCCGCCGCCATCGGTCCTTATGCGCAGGCCAACGCGGCAGGAGATTTCATCTTCACATCCGGTCAGATCCCCCTGGATCCTGCCACCGGCAAGCTGGTCGAGGGCGAGATCGAGGAGCAGACCCGTCAGGTCTTCGCCAATCTGAAAGCCATTCTGGAAGAGGCCGGCTCCGGCCTGGACAAGGTCATCAAGACCACCTGCTTCATGGCGGATCTGGGAGATTTCGCCCGCATGAACCAGGTATATGCGGAATACTTTCCTGACGGCGTCTATCCGTCCCGTTCCGCGTTCCAGGTAGGCGCTCTGCCCATGGGCGCGTGTCTGGAGATCGAAGCCATCGCCGTCAAATAAGGACAGCGAGGTCAGGCGTGCGGCCTCGGAAATACCAAGCAGTCGTAGCGGACGGCTTTCCCGCCAAGGGAGTAGGACGGTTTCACCCCCGCCAGATAAGGTCCCTTTGCCGGACGCTTGATCACGATCTTCCGCGGCCCGGCCGCCATCGCCGCCTGTACCAGCGCTTTCTCGTCCGTACAGGGCTGTTCCAGCTGCTGCAGCAGCTGGAACTTCTTTTTGATCAAAGCGCTCTTCTGCCGCGCCGGAAACATGGGATCCAGCAGGATCACGTCAGGGGGCGCATCCAGCTTTGCCAGCGCCGCCACACTGTCCTCTTCAAAGAACTCCATCCTGCCAACGGCATCGGCCAGTTCCGGGATCTCCGCCGCCCGGCGCAGCGCATCCCGCAGCAGCGCCGCAATCACCGGATCGTATTCGTAAAGCCGCACAGAAAACCCGGCCGCGGCCAGCAAAAGAGCATCCTCCCCCAAGCCGGCCGTAGCGTCGACGGCGGTCAGACCGCTGGCAGGCCGGCCGCCGTCGGCGCCGGATCTGTCACCGTCGGCGCCGGCCCCTTTGATCTTTGCCGCCCGGACCAGAAGCTCCCGCTGCAGATTGCCGGGTCTGAGCCGGGGCAGCATCCGGGTGAAGTCGCCCCGCAGTTCCAGCTTTCCGTCCGTCAGCGTCAGGCCGTCCTCGTCCTGCCGCAACGACAATCCAGACTGCGTCCCGTCGTATTTTTTCAGCAAATCCTTTTCCTTTGTTCCCATGCAGCTCCCTCAAAGAATTTCTCAGAGAAGTTTTATCAACGAATCAGCGCGCCGCCGTCATGGACTGGATCATCTTCTCCTTCAGCTCCGTTTCCAGCCTGGTAATCTCAGCTTCCGCTTCCCTGCGCTTGCGCCTGCCCTCTTCCTGGATGCGCATCACCTCATCCAGGGTGGAGATCAAATTCTGATTGGTGGCCTGCAGGGTTTCCATATCCACGATTCCGCGCTCCGACTCCTTTGCCGTTTCCACCGTGGCCGTCTTCAGCGTCTCCGCGTTCTTCCTCAGCAGCTGGTTGGTCATGTCCGTGACTTCCCGCTGGGCCTTTGCCGCCTGAGCGGAGTGTTCCACACCCAGAGCCAGAACCATTTGGCTCTTCCAAAGAGGTATCGTATTCACCAGCGTGGACTGGATCTTTTCCGTCATCACCGTGTCGCTGCCCTGCACCATTCTGATCTGCGGCGCCGTCTGAATGGAGATCATCCGGGTCAGTTCCAGATCGTGGATCTTCTTCTCAAAGCGTTCGCACATGGCGTCGAGGTCCCGCGCAGCCTGGGCGTCTTCCGGCAGTCCCGAGTTCTGTGCCCTGGTGATCAAATCCTGCAGGTCCCCCGTCCGGACCTCCTGCAGCTTCTTTTTTCCGGCAACGATGTACATGGTCAGCTCCTTATAATAGGTCCGGTTCAGGTCGTACATCTTGTCCAGCAGTGCGATATCCTTCATCAGCTGGACCTGGTGATTCTCCAGCACCCTGCAGATCTGGTCGATATTGGTTTCCGCCTCCGCATATTTGATCTTCAGGTTTTGGATCTTGTTTCCCTGTTTTTTGAAAAATCCCAGAAATCCTTTTTCTTCCCCTTCATCAAACTGTTTCAGCTCCGAGACGACGCTGCTGAGCAGAGTCCCGATCTCTCCCAGATCCTTGGTCCTTACATTCTCAAGGGCGGATTCGGAAAAGTCCGCCATCTTTTTCTGCGTTCCGGCTCCGTACTGCAGGATCACGGACGAATCGGTCAAATCGATCTGCTCCGCGAACTGATCTGCCATGCGCTGCTCTTCCTCTGAAAGAGCGCTTTCCTCCATGGACGGAACCGCACCGGCCTCCTCCGTCCCATCGATCCTGACCTGCTGCTCAGCCACAGCCATTTCTTTGAGCGGATCCAGGGTCAATACCGGCGCCGTCTGCATATCCTTCAAAACATCTGTCATTGTGTTCCTCCTGTTTTCATTTTTTTATCCGTAAGGCCCTCCTGGGCCAGCATGGTCTTCAGCACAGATGCGTCAGCCGAAACATCCCAGGCCATATCCTGAAACATGTCATCCAGCAGGACTTCAAAGGCCCCGTTGAGCGTATCCAGCGTGTCCTCGATCTCCTTTTTCGACGAAAGGATATTCTCACCCTGCACAGGCTGCGCATCCAGGCTTTCGTAGGCTTCCAGCAGCTTAATCGCTGTCGGCAGATAATATTCCATCAGCCGTCTGATATCCCCTGCCGTATCCGGCGCTTCCTCCACTCTGTCAAAGATCCTTCGGGTCAGAATCTCCATGCGGAAGATCTTCGCCGATACCTCTTCACCCGGGATGTTCTCGTTGCAGGTCCGTATCTGTTCTATAAACGTCTCTCCCCTCTGGATGATATCCAGGATTTGCGGATCCATGGCCTGCTTCCTGCTGCGCTCCGCCTCCGATTCCGCCGCGGCCTTTTGCGATTCCTCTGCGGTTCTCTCCGCTTCTGCCTTCATCTGCTCCTGCCGCTGACGCATCAAAGCGCAATACTCTCTGTACGCCTGATCGGTGGTCATGAGGCAGGTGTCCGAATCATCCATGCGTCCCTGCAGAAACCACATTTTTTTCAACATCCAATGGAGATCCCGGACTACATAGGATTCCGGCTTCACGATCCGCTTTGCCAGATCCTTGACGTTGCAGTACTCCTCATTTTTGATCGTCTCGATGTAAATTCGAAAGCGCTTCACTCTGCCCAGACGCCGGGTGCCCGCGGCAGCCAGGAGGCAGGACGGCACCAACAGCACAACCAGACCGGCGATCCCCGCCAACAGATCCTCTTCCAGCAACACGCCTCCCAGGATCGCAAACAGCAGGGTCAACAGCCAGAGACCGCTGAAAAAGTATCCGATCACCGCCAGGAGCAGACCGACGGCTTTCTTCCCGCCGGTATTTGTGTATCGAAGCCGCCCTGTGCCGGAGGTTTCGTAGGAATACCTCCCCGGCCGTCCGGCCGCCGATGGCCCGGCAGACGATGAGCCGGCAGCTGATGATCCCGCAGACGATGGTCCGGCGGTCCGGCCATAAGACGCCTCCCATCCCGGCCCTTGACGGGTTCCGAAATCCGGGTCTCCCCTCGTTCCCAGATCGATATCCACCTGGCCCTGATACCGGTTTCTCCCGCCTAACGCACTGTCCACAGCCTCGCGCACGTTCTGGCTGAGGCAGGAAAAATCGCCGGTCTCCACCGCGTCCTGAATGTTTCTTAAAATGCGTTTGCCAAAATATTCTAAATCCCCGTTATATCTCATCTGGTGTCTCCCCATGGTTCTTTTTCTTCCATTATAATCGATTGGGCGCTGCTCTTCAAGCAGAAATCCACCCCAGCCAGGCAAAGCAAAAGCTGACAGATAAAGGTTTCTCCCTCGTTACCTGTCAGCTTTTTCGGTCAGATTGCGGTATATCGGACGCTATACGCTTTTCTCAGCCTCCTTCATCTTCACCCGTGCCGCTCCCACAGCCGCGAAGACCAGCGTAGGCAGAATCCAGCCGAAGCCCATCTCGGACAGCGGCAGCACGTCGGCGAAGAGATCCGTATCCAGCAGGCTGCCGACTCTCAGCAGCACGGAGGCCGCAAAGGCGCCAAAGGCGGCAAACCGGTACGTGGTGTCCGACTGGATCTTCTGGCCGGCCAGACCAAAGAGCACCAGAACGATCAGGACCGGATAGATCAGATCCAGGACAGGCGCCGCCATGGAAATGATCACGGCCGTGCCGAAGTTGGAAATGACCCAGGAAACCAGCGTAAACACGGTGACCATGATCTCATACCGCACGTGGAGCTTTTCCGCGAAGAAGGAAGAGATGGAAGTAAAGAGTCCTATGGCCGTCGTCAGACAGGCGAAAGCGACGATCACGCCCAGCAGCACCAGTCCTCCCCTGCCCAGAAGACGCTCCGTCAGCAGGATCAGCAGCTGGGACTGGCTCAAATCCCCTTTGATCGAGACTGATGCCGTCGCCCCGAGATAGGCAAGTCCGCCGTACACGACGAAGAGCAGGATGGTCGCCACGATGCCGCCCTGCACGATGAGCGACGACTGCTCCTTTTGTTCGGTATACCCCTTTTGACGGATGGTGATCAAAATAGCTACCGAAAAGATGTACGCCGCCATCATGTCCATGGTCTGATAGCCGGACAGCAGCCCGTTGCGCACTACGCCGCTGATCGGACTGGCCGGGCCGATGTCTCCCACCGGCGTCACGAAGCCTTTGACGATCAGCGCCACCAGGGCGGCAAACATGAGCGGTGCCAGCACCTTTCCCACGATGTCCACAACCTTGCTCTGACGCACGCTGAGTAAAAAAGAAATGCCGAAAAAAATACCGGTGCACAGCCACGAGTTGATCTCGCCGAAGTTGGGAATGACACCCACCTCATAAGTAATGGAAGCCGTCCGCGGGATCGCGACGAAGGGTCCTATGCAGAGGCAGTTCAGCGCCAGCAGCACGAAGGACAGCCTGCTTCCCAGACGGCCCGTCAGTTCTTCCGCGCCCTTTTCACTTTTGGAGATTACGATCATGGCCAAAAGGCTCATGCCGATATCGATGAAAATGAAGCAGAGGAAGCCTGCGAACCAGGATTTTCCCGCCTCCCATCCCAGGAACGGCGGAAAAATAAGATTCCCCGCGCCAAAGAACATGGCAAACAACGCAAAGCCAATGGTCAGGGAATCCGAAGTTTTGATCTTGTTCATATTTCTCACCTCAAAAACAGTATATGCTCTGCTGTGAGATTCTATGACAAAATTATGTCAGCGCCTCTACGATCTTTTCCACCACTTCCTCTACGGTGAGGCCGTCGCCGGGGATGGTGATGTCGGCGTGTTTTTCATAGAGCGGTATTCTTTCTTCGTACAGGTCCACCAGGGTCTGGCCCTTTTCCAGTGTGACCCCGCGGGTTTTGATGTCGGACAGCCGCTGCAGCACCGTATCCAGGGTCACCTGCAGATAGACCACTTTGCCCCGCTCCCGAAACCGTTCCATGGCCCGGTCAAAGTAAATGGCGCTGCCGCCGGTAGCTACCACATAGCCCTCTCCGTCAAAGTCCAGCAAAACCTTCTCTTCCACCTGATGAAAATAGGCGTTGCCCTTCTCATCGATGATCTCCTGCAGCGTCTTCTTCTCCCGCTGCTGAATCAGGATATCCGTGTCCACAAAACCTTTGTTCATGGTCTTGGCGAGGATCACGCCGACGGTGCTTTTGCCGCAGGACGGCATACCCACCAGAATTACGTTCTGCATCTATTGTCTCCTCCATTTCCTGAACCAGCTGCGCGGCAACGAAAAGACCGCCACCATGCCCAAAACAATTGCCCCTATGATCTTCAGCACGGCAAAGCCGCCGGACAGACCCTGGACCGTATTGCCGACGAACAGATCGTAGATCATATTGTAAATGCTGATGCCCGGAATGATGGGAAAGATTCCCGGGATCATGATCACGTTAGCCGGCACCTTGCAGAACACCGCCAGAACCCTGGAAAGGAACGCGATGACTGCCGCTGCGAGAAAGGATGCCAGCGCCATGGATGCCCACGACAGGGACAGATCGTAGATGAACCAGCCGATGCATCCCACCACGCCGCAGACCGCGCAGTGCCTGTACGGAACCATGAAGATCACAGAAAACGCCGCCGTGCCGATGAAGGCCGCAATCAGGGCATATACCGTTTCCATCATCAGATCCCACCTCCGATCTGCAGCGCCAGATAGACGCCGGTCGCGATGCACGTGAACAGCAGGATCGCATCCAGCAACCGGACACCGCCGGAGATGTAATTTTGGTCCACCAGGTCCCGGATGCCGTTGACAAAGGCCACGCTGGGCAGCAGCGGAATGATGGCGCCTACGATGGCCTTGTCCAGATTCTGCACCAGGCCCAGCCGCAGCATGATGACACAGCCCCCTGCGGCGATCATGCTGGCGACGATGTGCAGCAGCACCTTTGACAGAGAAAAGCGCTCCAGAGCGGTCAAAAATGCCCACACCAGCAGCCCCATCAGAAAGGCCGCCGTACAGTCCATGGAGCCGCCGCCCAAGAAGTAACAAAAGGCCGCCGCGCCGATGCCGGAGCACAGGATATGTACCCACGGATTCTTTTTCCGCGACCGCTTGATCGCGACGTATCTGTCCAGTGCCTCGTCGATGTCCAGGTTCTCCTGCTCGATCGCCCGGGACAGATTGTTCAGTTCGCAGAGCTTGTTCAGATCTACGCTGGTTCCCATGACCGGCTGGATGCTGACAAACTTTTTATCCTCTCCGATCTCCAAATTTACGAATACCCCGTTGCAAATGATAAACACCTGCTGCCTGCTGGTGCCGTAGTGCCGCGCAATCCGGCTCATGGTCTCCTCCACCCGGGAAATCTCCGCACCGCACCGCAGCAGTTCCTCGCCGACGCCGGCCGTCAGCCGCAGGACCTTTCGTAAATACTTCATGTTCTTCCGTTTTCTTCCTTTCTAAACGTCTCTATCATCTTTATCCGTCATATCGCATTTCTATCGCATTTTGCCGCCGCCCTGCCGCCATTCCGCCAGCATTTTTGACAGCGCCCCGCCGCCATCACATCAGGACCATGGCCGCCGCCATGATGCCCCGCCTGCCTTTTTGGCCCCGATGGGAGAAAAAGTTTTCCGTATCGCACTTTGTACAAAGGTCCATATCCAGCAGATTTTCCTGCCACAGCCCACAGGCCAGCAGATCGTGACGGATGATCCCCTTCAGGTCGATGTAGGATTTGACGCCCCGCTGCCGGCTGTACTGCCGGTACACAGGGTCCGCATCGAAGAAAGCCTGGGCGACGTCCGCATCCACCTCAAAGCAGTCCTGGCACAGAGACGGCCCGATGCCCGCCAGAATGTCTTCCGGCTCACAGCCATACCGCGACACCATCATCTGTACCATGGCGCGTCCGATGCCGCCCAGGGTCCCGCGCCAGCCAGAGTGGGCCAGGCCGATGACATGCTTTGTCGGATCGAAGAAAAAGACCGCATTGCAGTCCGCATGACCTGTGACCAACGCCAGCCGCCGCTGATCCGTCACCAGTCCGTCCACGTCCGCATAGTCCTTCGGCCGGGTAACACCCTTGCCTGCGTCCGCCTCCGTCACTTCCCGGATGTTGACGGTGTGTGACTGATCGCTGACCACCAGGCGGTCCGCCGGCAAACAAAGGGTGCCCGCCAAAAGTTCGTAATTCCGCCTGATGTTCTCCGGCGTATCCAACTCTCTGGCTCCGAAGTTCCACGTGCCCACGCAGCCTTCGCTGACCCCGCCGTGACGGGTGGTGAACAGATGGCGCAGTTCCTGATATTCGTCCAGCCTTGGGAAGGTCAAATACTGCCTGCCGCCTTCCACATGCAGCCGGTAACGTTCTCCGCCTGATTCTGCAAGTTTCATTTCACGTCTCCTAAAACAAAAATTCTTCTCATAAAAGGATTTCAGAGAAGTACAGAACCTCCTCTGATATGCCGAATGCTGCACACTGACAGTTGGCGCGGCCGGCTCGGCCGGCGCAGCTAGTACGACTGGTGCGCCCGGCTCGGCCGGCGCATTCTCTTTCGCAGTATTGGCCTGGACATGGATCCAGTACGACTGGTGCGCCTGGTGCGCCCGGCGCAGTAAATGGAACTGACGAATCAAAAGAAAAATCTGTTTTTTGTCAGCATTTTAGCTCATAAACAGCAAAAAACACCTGCTGAAAGGGGCATAAGTCTGACAAAATTGA
>CAZGED010000046.1:0-10700 GCA_964525085.1 uncultured Senimuribacter sp. | reverse complement strand
CATCGAAGAAGGAATTGTTTATGATGAGTTGTCTGAAGAAGACAAGGAGGCTTATGAAGAAACGTTTGAGTTTGAAGATGGGAAGCTGCCGGAAAGAATCAACTCATCGGCTTTAAATACATGGGTATTCAATGAAGATACCATTAAGCAGGTTTTACATGTGCTGATGAGAGACGGCCTTAAGGTGGATTATGGTCAAAAGATCGGGAAAACCATTATCTTCGCGAAGAACCATGCCCATGCGGAAAAAATCCTTGCAATATTTAATACGCAGTATCCGGAACTAGGTAAGAATGAACAGCCTTTTGCCAAGGTCATTGACAATTATATGACTTATGCGCAGAGTGCGATTGACGAGTTCTCGGATCCTGAGAAAATGCCGCAGATTGCTATCTCTGTGGATATGCTGGATACAGGTATCGATGTACCGGAAGTATTGAACCTCGTATTTTTTAAGAAGGTTATGAGTAAGGCAAAGTTCTGGCAGATGATTGGCCGTGGAACCAGATTATGCCCGGGACTGATGGACGGAGAGGACAAAGACAAGTTCTATATCTTTGATTTCTGCGGTAATTTTGAGTTTTTCCGCATGAATCAAGGACGACCGACGGCAAATATGATTGCTCTGCAAGGCGCTGTTTTCTCTCTGGAATTTGAAATTACTTATACGCTGCAGGCTTTGGAATATCAGGTGGATCGTCTGATTGCGTATAGAAATAAGCTGGTTGAGAAGATGGCAGGTAAAGTGCAGGAACTGAACCGGGAGAATTTTGCGGTCAGGCAGCATCTTAAATATGTCGATACCTATTCTGTGCCTGCGAATTATAACGCAATCACCTTTGAGGATACGTTGGTGGTAAGGGAAGAATTGGCTCCGCTGATTCAGCCGGAGGGAGATGAGGCCAGTGCAGTTCGCTTTGACGCGTTGATTTATGCCATAGAGCTGGCATACCTGGCAGGGAAAGGCTATGGTCGTCATAAAAGTGATTTATTCCAAAAAGCCGCAGGTATCGCAAGCGTTGCCAACATCCCGGAGATTCAGATGCAGGCTGAGCTTATCGATAAGATTCTTCATACCGATTATGTGGAGACTGCCGGGATTGATGAGTTCGAGCATATTAGAGTGAGCCTGCGCGGATTGATGAAATATCTTCCGAAGGGGACTGCCTCATATAACACGGATTTTACAGACGAAATTCTCTCTACGGAGTGGAATGAATCTGAACTGGAAAATGATGAATTGAAGAACTATAAGGCGAAGGCGGAATTCTACGTACGGCAGCATCAGGATCATATTGCAATTGCAAAACTCAAGACAAACCGGCCGCTGACAGAGACAGATGTTAAGAGCCTGGAGCAGATTCTCTGGAACGAAGTTGGCTCCAAAGAAGATTATGAAAAAGAGTATGGCCACAAACCTTTAGGCGAGTTTGTGAGGGAGATCGTGGGACTTGATATGAATGCTGCAAAAGAGGCCTTCTCGGAGTTCCTGAATGATACAAACCTTGACAGCAGACAGATTTACTTTGTAAACCAGATTGTTGAGTATATCGTGCATAACGGTATGCTGAAGGATTTGTCGGTGCTTCAGGAGACTCCATTTACAGATAAGGGCAGCGTGGTAGAGCTATTCACAGATTTGAACGTGTGGATGGGTATCAGGAAGGTTATAGATCAGATAAACGCAAATGCTGTAGCGTAAAAGGCTGACCGGAAGTATGGATTCTCTCAATGACAATCGGTGTCATAAGCTGCACGGCAAGCTGAATATGAAAAGAAAAGCAGTGACGATGATATCATCACTGCTTTTATAATGGGATGGGATTATTGTCTACATGTGCTCAGCGGCTTGATGCCCAGCAATGCGCGGGCCTCAGCGGATGTGGCTGGCTTTTTCCCAAAGATTCTGACTGCCTCAGCAGCCCGCTGTACCAGCATCAGATTCGTCGCTTTTACTCCTTTGGAATAGAGTACACAGTCTTCCAGACCTACACGGATGCCGTCAGCGTCGAGAGCAAGAGCCGCGTACATAATCGGAAGATGCTGTTTTCCGATGCCAAATGCGGACCAACGGGAGCCTTCTGGCAGCATGCGAACCAGATGAACCAGGTTATCAACCGTCGCAGGAGCACCGCCAAGAACGCCGAGTACAAACTGAAAATACATAGGAGTAGGGAGTTGTCCCTTTTTTGCATAGTATTCACAGTTTCCAATCATGCCCATATCGAAGATCTCCTGCTCAGGCACGATTCCTCTTTCGGTATAGAGAGCGGACAACTGGTCCAACATCTCCGGAGGGTTGCGGAATGTGGCATTGCAGCCCCAGTTAATGGAACCTGCATCGAAAGAACCCATTTCGATACCTGGAACCTCGATAAAAGGGCGGATCCGGTCTTCTATTGTCAGATCGGCACCCAGATGAGCGATGTTCGTACAGTTTATGACGACATCGCAGTCCTTGTGGGCGCGAATCAACTCGATTGTCCTGCGAAACCGTTCCGGATCCGCAGAACCGGTGCCGTCGTCGTTACGCATGTGTAAATGGACAATTGCCGCGCCCGCTTTCCAGCATTGATAGGCGTCTTCTGCGATCTCCTCCGGCGTGATCGGAAGATGTTCGTTCAGTTCCTTAGGTGTTGCGCCTCCGGTCAGCGCAGCGGTGATGATAACTTTATCTGACATAGTGACCTCCTCTTTAATAGATGAAATAAATATACAAGCAATTGAACACAAAGGCAGCGGCAGAAACAAACACCGTGTACGGTATAATTTTCTTAAAGTCGATTCGGAACAGACCGATAAACGGAAGCGCCCAGAACGGCTGGATGATATTTGTTGTCATGTCTCCTACGGTATAAGCGTTTACGACATCTGCGATGTCTACCTTCAGCTGCTGGCATATCTGCAGCAGATACGGCGCTTCAATGATAAATTTGCTCCCTCCGGAAGGCACAACCATATTCATGATGGAAGAATAGACATATGCTACAGTAGGGAAGCTCTCCGTTGTAGAAATGCTGGTAAACAGGTTTACGATGACATCGTTGAGTCCTGTGTAGGCGATCAGTCCAAAAATCCCCGCATAGAATGGGAATTGAATGATGATGCCCCAGGTGCTGCCGATGGCGCCTGCAACGCATTTGCAGAATTGCTCAGGCGTACCGCACAAAAGCAGGCCGAGCATCAGCATCATGAAGTTGTAATTGTTCAGCGAAATACCGACAATGCCGCTTTGCATCAGGGTACGGACAACATAAACCATGCCGGCAAGTCCGATGATGATATTCAGCAGAGGACTGTTGTTCAGCCAGTCGGCCGGCGTTGTTGCCTTCACCTTTTTTTCCTCGACTGTAACGAGTTCCTCTGCAAAAGCTTCGCTGATTTCTTCGATATCGTGCTCTTTTTTCGGCATCATCAAATAGGAGATCACCGTCACGATGATGAAGAGACATGCATTTTGGAGAAAGATCGGTGCATTGAGTACCGTCTCTCCGAGTGAGATGACCTCCGGTACATAAGCAGCTACCGTTTCATTTGTCGTCAGCCCCTGGAGAAAGCCGGGATTGGATGCATTTAACGGAGCCGCTTGCGAAATGCCGTTGCAACAGAGTTCACATGCGTAGATGTAGGCTACCAGTGATGGCATGTGGAGCTTATATCCTTTTTTGCGGGAAGCGACCAGGACCTGCTGCCCCAAAACGATAGATGCCATCATGCCTAAACCCCAGTGAATCCAAAACAGAATCAGTGTAACTACACCGCACAGAAGCATGGCACTCATAGTAGTACTTGGCATATACGCCAATTTGGTCAGTCCTTTTTTACAGATCGGCGCGCTGGCAAGGATATAGCCGGTCAGCATGACCAGGGCCATCTGCATTGCGAACTCCAGAAGATTCCAGAACCCGCCGGTCCAGGCGTCGATCAGACTCATCTTTGTTTCTGTGGAAGTGATCAGTGGGCTGCCGGTGAATAAAATACATAATACCGCGACCAGAATGGTCAACAGGAAGGCAAGAACCAGAGCGTTTGGAACCCATCTGTTGCACCAGTCGACAAATCCGGAGCCTAAAACCTTCGTTTTGTCTTTCGTTTTGTCTTTTTCTTTACTCATATAGAGTTACCTCCTTTTCCTTATGATAGGTACGTTCTTACATCGCCAGTTTACTCCTTTAAAGTGGATTTGCGAAGGGATGGAAACCTGCAGAGCTCAATGCAATTTTTTGATGGGCACATTTTTTTGTATGGGCGTGTGCAAAAAAAACGCAGATTCATCAGCTAAAGGGACGAACATCAACGTTGAAAAACATCAAAAAGAATGTTAAAATATTAACCATATCATCAGCAACTATCATATCCACAACAGGAGTGCAGCTTATGCGTATCGATCATTTGAATTATATTATTGAAATTGCAAAATTAGGTTCAATTTCTTCAGCAGCAAAAAAACTCTGGATCGGACCAACATCTTTATCAGCTGTCGTCCGTTCTATTGAGCAGGAATTGGGCGTGGAACTCTTTGTCAGATCTCCGAAGGGATTGGTTTTGACAGAAGCCGGTCGTGAACTGCTGCCGCAGATAAACCAGGTGGCAGAGGAATATCAGAATCTGCTAAACCTGGCATCAGATCCGACGGACAGCAAGACAGTATGCACTGTAGGGTGTTTCCCTGCTTTGGCTCCTTTGCTGGGCTCTTATACAGCGCTGAGGATGGAGAAAAAAGACATGTATAAGCTCAACGTGAAAAGCATTATTTCCAGAAAGACGATCCAGTCTGTGGCGGACGGCATTGTGGATATCGCAGTCGGAACATTGCCGCTTTATCACAAAAAGGAAATGCTCATGCAGGCAAAACAGCTGGGGATTCGCTTGGAAATACTGGGTGAAGACTGTATCCATCTTTGTGTCAGCGGCAAATCGCAGTTAGCAGATAAAAAAGAGGTGGATATAGAGGAAATTAAGGAAATGCAGTTGTGTTCGGCGTCTTTCTTCCCTCAGTTTACGAATACGTATCCCTTCATAGACTACAATTTGTTTTCCTCCCATTATGTTTTTGATGACATGGAAAGCCTGAAGAAAACCATCGGAGATACAGATACCATCGCTTTCCTGCCAAGCATTGTTTTTCATGATGATATTTATGTAGAACATGGGGTGATAAGGAACATACCGTTGACGGGAGGAGATTACCGCCTGGTTAATTTTATGGTTTATGCCGATGGCGGGAAAATACCGAGAATCTGTCAAAATGTTATAGAAGTCATACAGGCTTTTTTCCAAGAGTATGGCTGAATGAAAGCAAAATCAAAAAGGTCCTCATGAATCCGGGGTAAATCGGTTATGAGGACCTTTTTGCTGGTGTATTGCCATTTCCTGCGCTGTCAAATGCTTCGCATTCGCTGCGCATTGCCGGCTTGGACAAGCGGGCTAGGGCCTCCCGCAGCACTTTTTATATTTCTTGCCGCTTCCGCAAGGGCAGGGATCATTTCTGCCGGGCTTTTTCTCTACGTGGACGATCTTGGAACGCTTGTAGGCTTTGACGATTTCTGCGCGCTTTTCTTCACTGAGCACATCATCCCAGGCAGGGATGGTGAACAGATAATCCGCTTCAGCCTTCAGCATGTTGAAGAACAGCTTCTCAAAGTCGATGTCCAGATCGATGGCGGTATCGTCGGTGACGGACTCCAGATCCAGCTCCTCATGGAGGCTGCTGTTGATGCCGTCCAGAAAACCGACAAAAATTGTCTTGTTGCACTCGAACTTCTCTACCAGCTCCGCTGCGGTGCCTGTCATATGTTCTGTCGGATTCTCCAGAATGTGGGTATACAGCTTGGTTTCCGTCTCCGCGTACTCCTTCCAGAACGCTTCGAAGGTCCCTTCTGTTTGATTTCCGATCAGTTCTTTCCAATCTTGATATAAGCTCATAGTAACTTCCTCCTATTCCGTCAACGCTTACAGGTCACGGGCGATTGCCAGAATGTCGCCTACGATAGCGCTGCCCGTCGGAAGGGCGCCTGCACCTTTGCCGTAGAACATGACTTCATCTACTGCGTTGCCGGTTACGTAGATGGCGTTGAACTCGTTGGACACGCCGGCCAGGGGATGGGAGTTTTCGATTTCCATCGGCTTGACGCTGTATTCCACCGTGTCTCCGGCACGCTTCGCCTGGGCGATCAGCTTGATCTTGCAGCCCTTAGCCTTTGCCGCCTCGATATCGTCCATGGTAATTTTGCTGATGCCGACGGTAGGAATTTCTGTTGGCGGCACATATTTGTCAAAGCACAGAGCCATGAGGATGGACAGCTTGTTCGCCACGTCGATGCCCTCCACGTCAGCGGTCGGGTCAGCCTCCGCGAAGCCCTTTGCCTGAGCGTCCTTCAGCACGTCCGCGTAGTCCAGGCCCAGATCTGTCATCTTTGTCAAGATGTAGTTCGTCGTACCGTTGAGGATACCCATGACCTCCGTGAACTCGTTACCGGCCAGGGCTTCCTGAATTGCTGTCAGGGCAGGGATGCCACCGCCTACGCAGGCTTCAAAGCGGAATGCCACGCCATGCTCGGCCGCCGTTTTCCGCAGCTTGTCAAAGTTTGCGGCAACCGCGGCTTTGTTCGGGGTAACGACGCTCTTGCCGTTTTCCATGGCAGTCAGCATGAAAGTAGTAGAAGGCTCGATGCCGCCCAGGGATTCTACCACAATGTCGATCTCCGGGTCTTTTAAAATATCGTCAGGATTCTGTGTCGCGCAGGACTCCGGCAGGCCCAGGGTTTTCAGCCTGTCCATGTTCTTCTCCAGAACCCGTACGACTTCGATCTTTCTTCCAGTTCTCTTCTCAATCAATTCCTTGTTCATACCTAGAATCTGGTAGGTTCCCCCGCCTACCGTACCCAGACCGAGTATACCGATTTTTACCGTTTTCATAACAGCCTCCTTGTACAAAAAAATACGTTTAAAAAATTATATACCAAAATTCGTTTTTTGTCTTTAAATTTTTGCAAAAAACCATTAAGATGTTAGAAGAATTGTTTTTTTAGGAGGAAAAGATGTCACTGCATATCGTTTTTGTTGAACCTGAGATACCGCCGAACACCGGAAATATCGCCAGGACCTGCGCCGCTACGGACAGCTGTCTGCATCTGGTGGAGCCGCTGGGCTTTTCCATCGACGATAAGGCAGTCAGGAGGGCGGGGCTGGACTACTGGCCTTACGTAAAGTTGGAGGTGCATCCGAGCCTGGACGCCTTTATGGAAAAATACGGAGATCACAACATGTATCTGGCGACGACCAAAGGCGGCAGGCTGTACACAGAGCCTTCCTACCGGGACGAGGACATGATTTTGTTCGGCCGTGAAACCGCCGGCCTCCCCAAGTCTTTGATCGAAGCCCATCGGGAACAGACCGTCAGAATACCCATGAGCGAAAGCACCCGTCTGCGATCCTTCAATCTTTCCAATTCTGCCAATATCATCCTGTTTGAGGCGCTGAGGCAATTAAACTTTCCAGGTTTGAAATAGGCGTTGAAATAAACCGCTTCATTATGGTATACTATTTGCATAGGAGATGGGCAACATGAAACTAGGTTACGAGCTTACAATTGAACAGACCCAAAAGCTTTCTATGACGCCAGAGCTGATACAGGCCATCCAGATTCTGCAGTTCAACAATCAGGAGCTGGTGGACTATGTACAGAATGAGCTGATGGAGAATCCCGTGCTGGAAGCGGAGAAAAGCTATGACGCGCAGGAAGTGGATATCAGGGAGAAAATCAGAGAAGCGGACTACGAGGAGCAGAGCTTTCGCCAGTGGGAGTATGATCCTGACGACGACGATGATTACACCTATGAACAGTACGCCTGGGAAGAGGACACGCTGACAGACTATCTGCTCGGCCAGTTACAGTTTTCCAAACTGAAGGACCAGAAAGCGAAGATCGGCCGATATATCATAGAGGCCATCGACGATAACGGTTATCTGACCGTGTCCGTAGAGGAGATCGCGAAGGTCTTTCACGAGGATACGGATATTGTAGAGGAGACACTGAGCTTCATCCAGACCTTTGAACCTTCCGGCGTAGCTGCGCGGAACCTGCGCGAATGTCTGATCATTCAGCTGGCTGCCAAAGGTCTTCTGACTGATGAAATCGAGTATATCATTGAGAACATGCTGGAAGATCTGGCGAACAACCGGATCGCATTTATCGCCAAGACCCTGGGCATCAAGAACCAGGAGGTTCAGCAGATCGCCGATCTGATCAGAACTCTGGAGCCGAAGCCGGGCAGACTGTTTTCTTCCGGCGAGGCCATTCGTTACGTGGTGCCGGACATCTTTGTAGAGAAGGTCAACGACGAATACGTAGTCACCAACAACGACACCAGCGTGCCGAAGCTGATGGTCAGCTCTTATTACAACAAGCTGACCGCGGAAGCCAGCAAGGACGAGGAACTGAACAAATATCTCAACGACCGTTTTAACGCCGCCGTATGGCTGATTCGAAGCATCGAACAGCGGAAGCAGACCATATATAACGTGGCTGACGCCGTGGTAAAGTATCAGCATGAGTTCTTTGACAAAGGCGAAAAGTTCCTGAAGACCCTGACCCTGAAGCAGATTGCTGACGAGATCGGCGTCCACGAGTCTACGGTCAGCCGTTCCATCAATGGCAAATACATGCAGAGCCCCCGAGGCGTATTTGAAATGAAGTACTTTTTCTCTAGCGGAGTGACCGGCGGAGACGGAAGCGGCGTTTCATCTAACAGCGTCAAATCCATCATCAAAGAGATCATCTCCGGCGAAGACCCGAGAAAGCCGTATAGCGACCAGGATATGGTAGCCATCTTGAAGGAAAAGGGCATCGACATATCCCGCAGAACCGTGGCAAAGTACAGAGAAGGTATGAATATACTGTCTTCTTCCAAGAGAAGAAGATTCTAGTAAATATAATAACATAACTTTAATCCCAAAAGAGATATGGAGGTAAATTATGGCAATTAAAGTTGGTATTAGTGGATTCGGAAGAATCGGAAGAGTGGTCATCAGAGCAGCGATGGACATGCCGGATATCGAGATTGCCGGCATCAACGTCCGTAACGCGGACATCGACTATCTGATCTATATGCTGAAGTATGACACCACCTTTGGCCGCTTTCCGAAGAGCCTGGAGAAGTATGAGGGCGGCATCGTCATCGACGGAAAAAAGGTTCCTGTTTACAGCGAATCTGAAGCGAAAAACATTCCATGGGAAAGATGCGGAGCCGAATACATAGTGGAAGCTACCGGAGCCTATACTACTACAGAAAAGGCTATGGACCACATCAAAGCCGGAGCGAAAAAGGTCATCATCTCTGCGCCTGCAAAGGACAAGACGACCCCGACCTTCGTCTTTGGTGTCAACTCGGAGGAATATACCAGCGATATGGATGTCGTTTCCAACGCGTCCTGCACGACCAACTGCCTGGCGCCTCTGTGCAAAGTACTGGAAGATCATTTTGGCATCGAACAGGGGCTCATGTCCACCATCCACGCCGCTACGGCCAAGCAGAAGGTGGTAGATGCCCGTTCCATGAAAGATTGGAGAACCGGCAGATGCGTATTCGGAAATGTCATTCCTTCTACGACCGGTGCGGCAAAGGCCGTTGGATTGGTCATCCCATCCCTGGCGGGGAAAATGACAGGCATTTCCTACAGAGTGCCTACCGCGGATGTATCCGTCATCGACCTGAACGTAGTGCTGAGGAAGTCCGCTTCCTATGACGCCATCTGCAGGGCGGTGAAGAAGGCTTCAGAAACCTATCTTCACGGCGTCATCGAGTATGTTGATGATGAGGTGGTTTCCGGAGATTTCGTGGGAGATCCGCATACCTCGATCTTTGATGCCAGAGAAGGCATCGAGCTGAACGACAAGTTCTTTAAGCTGATCGCCTTCTACGACAACGAGTACGGTTATTCCAGCAAGATACTGGAGCTGATCCGTCACATGTACGACGTTGACAACGCGAAATAGACTTTCATTTTTCATGGGGAAATGCTGCGGCGCGGCATTTCCCTGCAGTTTATGGAAATAAAGAGGTAGAAAAGAAATGAAAAAAACAGTGAAAGATGTTGATGTAAAGGGCAGACGCGTCCTGGTGAGATGCGACTTCAACGTGCCGCAGAAAGAGGGCCGGATCACTGACGACAAACGGATCGTCAGCGCTCTGCCTACGATCAACTATCTGAGAGAAAACGGCGCGAAGGTCATTTTGATGTCCCACCTGGGAAGACCAAAGGGCGAGCCGAAGATGGAATACACCCTGCGTCCGGTAGCAGAGCGGCTTTCTCAACTTCTTGAGACCGAAGTCAAGTTCACCAGCTGCCCGACCGTGGTATGTGATACTGTAAGAGATATGGCGGACAGCCTGCAGGAGGGTCAGGTCATGCTGCTGGAAAACGTTCGTTTCCGGAAAGAGGAAACGGAGAACGGCGCGGACTTCGCCAAAGAACTGGCGTCCCTGGGAGAGATCTTCGTCCAGGAAGCCTTCGGCACGGCCCACAGAGCCCACGCGTCCACGGCCGGCGTAGCTGACTATCTCCCTGCCGTATCAGGCTTCCTCATCGAGAAGGAGGTCAAATTCCTGGGTAGCGCTGTAGAGAACCCGCAGAGACCTTTTGTGGCCATCATGGGAGGCGCCAAGGTGGGAGACAAGATTCCGGTCATCGAAAACCTG
>CAZGED010000045.1:0-10823 GCA_964525085.1 uncultured Senimuribacter sp. | reverse complement strand
CCCTCCGGCAGGAGTTGGAGAGCGTGGCCAAAGCGACCCGCCGCACGGCGGAGCTGAAGCGGAGCATCTCCGATTTGGGCAACGTCAACGTGGGGGCCATCGCGGAGTTCCGCCGCATCAGCGAGCGGTATGACTATCTGACCGCCCAGCGGGACGATGTGGAAAAGGCCAAACGGGAGCTGGAGGAGATCATCACCGGCATCACCGAGGAGATGAAAAAGATCTTCGCAGAGCAGTTTGCCTTGATTGGGGAGGCATTTTCCGCCACCTTCCAGGAGCTGTTCGGCGGCGGCAAGGCCGCGTTGGAGCTGGAGGATCCGGAGGATCTGCTGAACTGTAGCATTGAGATCAAGGTTCAGCCCCCCGGCAAGGCGCTGAAGGTGCTGAGTCTGCTGTCCGGCGGCGAGAAGGCGTTTGTGGCCATCGCCCTGTACTTCGCCTTCTTAAAGGTGCGCCCCACCCCCTTTGTGGTGATGGATGAGATTGAGGCCGCGCTGGACGATCCCAACGTCACCCGGTTTGCCAACTATGTGCGGGGCATGAGCGATAAGACTCAGTTCATCATCATCACCCACCGCAGGGGTACCATGGAGGAAGCGGACGTCCTCTACGGCGTCACCATGCAGGAGCGGGGCATTAGCCGGGTGCTGACCATGAATCTGAATGAGGTATCCCGGGAACTAAACCTGACATGACCGTTCAAAGCCGGACGGGATTTCGACCGGTTCGATTGAAGCGGAGGAAAATCTATTAGGAGGAGACAACATGGGCTTTTTTGATAAAATCAAAAATCTGGGTATTTTCGGAGGCCGCTCTGAGATCACAGAGGATCTCTATGACGAGCTGGAGGAAAAGCTGATTCTGGCGGACATGGGGATGGACGCCACCCTTCGGGCAGTGGAGGAGCTGCGCGGCCGGGTGAGGAAGAATGGCCTGAAACGGGTGGAGGACGCCCGGGCCGCCATGCAGGACATTTTGGTGGAGATGCTGGAGGTGGGGGATCCCAAGCTGAATCTCCGCACCATGCCCTCCTTTATTCTGTTCATCGGGGTGAACGGGGTGGGCAAGACCACCACCATTGGCAAGATCGGCGCACAGCTGAAGGCCGAGGGGAAAAAGGTGTTGTTTGCCGCGGCGGACACCTTCCGGGCCGCTGCTTCCGAGCAGCTGACCATCTGGGCGCAGCGCTCCGGCATCGACATTGTGAAGCAGGGGGAGGGGGCTGACCCCGCCGCTGTGGTGTTTGACTCCATCGCCGCCGCCCGCGCCCGCTGGACGGATGTGGTGCTGGTGGACACGGCGGGCCGCCTCCACAACAAGGCCAACCTGATGGGAGAGCTTGCCAAAATGGGCAAGGTGATCGACCGGGAGTGTCCCCGTTGTTCCAAAGAAGTGCTGCTGGTGCTGGACGCCACCACCGGTCAGAACGGCCTGGTGCAGGCGAAGCAGTTTATGGAGACCAGCGGCGTCACCGGTATCGTGCTGACCAAGCTGGACGGCACCGCCAAAGGCGGCATCGCCATCACCATTTCTGACGAATTCGACCTGCCGATCAAATATATTGGCGTTGGCGAAGGCATGGAGGACCTGGTGGAGTTCGATCCGCTGGAATTTGCAGGAGGGATTTTCAGTGAGTAAACCAATCGTAGCCGTGGTGGGACGTCCAAACGTAGGCAAGTCTACCTTTTTTAACCGCATTGTAGGCAGACGGGTCGCTATCGTAGAGGATACCCCAGGTGTTACAAGAGATAGAATTTATGCGGAGGCGGAGTGGAACGGCGTTCACTTCGCCATCATTGATACGGGCGGCATCGAGCCTGCCAGCCAGGATATCATCCTGTCCCAGATGCGGGAGCAGGCGCAGATCGCCATGGATATGGCTAACGTAATACTTTTTATGGTCGACGGCAAGGAGGGACTGACCCACGCCGACAGGGAAGTGGCCGTCATGCTGCGCCGCACCGGCAAGAAGGTGATCCTGTTGGTCAATAAGATCGACAACCCGCAGAACGTGCCGGTGGATTTCTATGATTTCTACGAACTGGGCATCGGAGAGCCTGTGCCGATCTCGGCCGCCAACATGCTCAACTTTGGAGACGTCCTCGACGAGATTGTGGAAAGTTTTCCGAAGGAGGATCCTGACGAGGAAGAAGAGGACATCAAAGTTGCGGTCATCGGAAAGCCTAATGTGGGAAAATCCTCTTTGGTCAACTGTCTGATCGGAGAAAACAGGGTCATCGTTTCGCCTATTGCGGGCACCACCAGAGATTCCATCGACACGCCCTTTGTGTGGGACGGCGATAAGTACACCCTCATCGACACAGCGGGGATTCGCCGCAAGAGCAAAGTCAACGAGGAGATCGAGCGGTATTCTGTCATCAGAGCCGTGGCGGCCATTGAACGGTGCGACGTGTGCCTTTTGATGATCGACGCAGAAGAAGGCATCACGGAGCAGGACAAGAAAATCGCCGGGGTCGCCCATGAAGCCGGCAAGGGCATCATCGTGGTGGTCAACAAATGGGACCTGCTCAAAAAAGAGACCAATACCATGCGGGATTACACCCGGGTCATCGAGTCGGAACTGCAGTTCATGTCCTACGCGCCATGCCTGTTCATTTCCGTCAAGGATCGTCAGAGAGTGCTGGATGTGATCCGCCTCAGCAAGGTGGTCGCTGAGAAGCGGGCTATGCGGGTGCCTACAGGTCAGTTGAACAGCCTGATCACAGACGCCACTATGATGAAACAGCCGCCGTCGGACAAGGGCAGAAGGCTGAAGATATACTATGTGACGCAGGTGGGCGTCAAGCCGCCGCTGTTCTCTTTCCAGATCAATAAACGGGAGTTGATGCACTTCTCTTACGCCAGATACCTGGAAAACAAGATCCGGGAAAGCTATGGCTTTGAAGGGACTTCTATCAAATTCGTATTCCGGGAAAAGGGAGAGAAGGAGAAGTAATGGGAAAGATCGTACTGGCAATCGTCATCGCCTATTTCCTGGGCAATATTTCCCCGTCCACGCTGATCGGCAGAGCGCGGGGCATCGATATCAAAAAAGAAGGCAGCGGCAACGCAGGAACCACCAACGCCCTGCGTGTGCTGGGGAAAAAAGCCGCCGCTGTGACCCTGGTCATCGACATCGGCAAAGGCTTTCTGGCAGTGGAGATCGGATTTCTGCTGGCGGGATCTGAGGCGGCTATGTACTGCGCCCTGGCGGCTTTTATCGGCCATATCTGGCCGGTGCTGTTCCGCTTTCAGGGAGGCAAGGGCGTCGCCGTGGCCTTTGGCGCCATCTTAGGCGTAAATTGGCAGCTGGCTCTGCTGGCGCTGGCCGTGGTCGTCGCGGCCGTGCTGATCACCCGCATGGTCTCCATGGGATCTGTCATCGTGGCAATTACCTTTCCGGTATTGGCCTGGTTCATGGAGCCTGACTTTTTCTGGATCGGCTGCGTCATGGCGGTGATCATGCTGTACGCCCACAGGAGCAACATCGGACGGATCATCAGAGGCGAAGAGAATAAGCTGAGTTTTAAGAAGAAATAGAGTGCAAACAGCAGAGTGTAAATAGAATGAATAGGGTAAATAGGGTTAATAGAGTAGATTGAGTTAATCGAGTTAGTAAAGTAGAAACAGAAAGGTAGACGCATATTATGAAAACCATCGGCGTTATCGGCGCAGGCAGCTGGGGTACGGCCCTGGCGCTGACCCTGAGCAACAAAGGACATCAGGTAAAGATCTGTGATATCAACCAGGAGCATCTGGCGGAGATGCGGGAGCATCGGGAGAATGTCAGATATCTGCCGGGCATCAAATTTGGAGAGAATCTGCACATCGTGGATTCTACAGAAGAAGCTCTGGCAGGAGCGGACATCGCTCTGTTCTCCGCCCCTGCGCAGCATTTCAGAAGCGCCTTTGAAAAGGCGATCCCGTTTATCACCGACGGCATGGTGGTGGTCAATGTGGCGAAAGGCATCGAGCAGGGGACTTTGATGCGCATGAGTGAAATCGCGTATTTGTTGAAACCAGATGTGAAATACGTGGTTCTGTCCGGTCCGTCCCACGCTGAGGAGGTGGGCAGAGCGCTGCCGACCACAGTGGCGGTGGCTTCCAAGGATATGACCCTGGCGGAACAGGTGCAGGACGTGTTTATGACGGATCGCTTCAGAGTCTATACCAACGACGATGTCTGTGGCGTGGAGCTGGGCGGCGCTCTGAAAAACATCATCGCCTTGGGAGCCGGCATCTCTGACGGCATCGGCTTTGGAGACAACGCCAAGGCTGCCTTGATGACCCGCGGCATCACGGAGATGTGCCGCCTGGGCGTCAAGCTGGGAGCGGATATCGCTACCTTCTCTGGCCTGACCGGCATCGGCGACCTGATTGTGACCTGCACCAGCATGCATTCCAGAAACCGCCGCTGCGGCATTATGATCGGTGAAGGAGAAAAACCGTCTGTTGCCGTGGAAAAGGTGGGCATGGTGGTAGAGGGCATGTTTACCGCTCAGGCGGCCTATCAGCTTGCCCAGAGAGTCGGCGTGGAGATGCCGATCACAGAGTGCATTTACAACTGCATCAACGAGAAGATTACCGCCAGGGAAGCGGTGGAGCTTCTCATGGGCAGAGACCGGAAAAACGAAAAACATATCGGATAGTACCCTTTGTACCATGGCCGGAGACACAGCAGTGTTTCCGGCTGTTTTTACAGGAGTGTGAAGTTTGAAAAAGATTGACTTAGACGGAAAGGCATATGCGGAAGATAAGTGGAACGGGGAGAACGGTCTGGCGTCTCCGCAGGCCTACAGCGACCCTAAACGCCCAGCAGCAGGGGAATGAGGACCGGCACAGAAGCGGCGTGGATTAGGCCGGACAAAAACGAATAGA
Source organism: uncultured Senimuribacter sp. (assembly GCA_964525085.1). Lineage (GTDB taxonomy): Bacteria > Bacillota > Clostridia > Peptostreptococcales > Anaerovoracaceae > Senimuribacter. The sequence continues at coordinate 5,945 of CAZGED010000045.1, read as the reverse complement.
CGGTCACATCGCTGCGGGTAGATTTCGCAATCACCGGCAGGCACACGCCCATAGCCGTTCCACCGGCCAGAGAGATCGTCTCCATGTATCCGATTTTTTTTGCAAGAACGGGTACAGACAGCAGCGTGAAGTATTCGCGGAGAAGATTGTGCATAAAAGCGACGGCCGCGCAGCTGACGAGTCCTTTGTCCATGATAATCGCGGAGGCGATGGTATACCAGCCGAAGCCTGCGCTTTCAGCCAGGGTCTCTCGCAGGCTCTGTCCGGCAAGCAGGGCAAAAGCCGCCGCTGCCAGCAGCGCCGCGAAGATGGCCGCGACGGGGAACAGCAGGATTTTGAAGCCAACCTTCTTAAAGCTTTCCACAACAGTGCCGTCGACGCCGATATTGACTCCGGTCAGAAACAGCAAAACGGAGAGACCGAAGTTGACGATGATTCCGGCACAGCCGATGACTGAGGACACTGTGTCCGGGTCAGCCTCAGAGCCTAAGAAGTAGCCGGAAAGAAGGCCTGTAACCACAGAAATGAGAATCAACGCGGCGATGATCCTTTGTGAAGCGCTTTGACCGGCATCTGCATTTGCGTCGGCCATGCCGGTCTCGGCGGCCGGATCCGGAGAAATCTTCTCGTCTTTCATTCTGGCAAAGCGGTCCATACCGATGCATTTCCTGATGATGAAAGCTGAGATTGCCGACGCGATCATGACGATAACCGCCAAAGCCGCGGAAATCAGGCCGATGGAACTGAGATTTTCGATGACCTCTTCATTGGATCCCATTCTCACGCCCATGGTGAAGATCAGCACCATGATCGCGCCAGTCTGAACGTGCCCCGACCAGCGTGTCAGATTTTGATAGCCGCGAAGCTTGCTTCCAACAAAGTATCCGATTGCGGCAAGTACCAAAAACAACAGCAAATCTTTCAATTCCCAGATCTCCTTTCAATCCGCCGTAGAGTGCGGATTCTGATTTCACTATTACTCAGGATATACTTTTTTCGACAGAAAGTCAATGAAATTAAACCGGTAGCCCAAGGCCTACGCATGAAAAACATAGACAAGAATCTGAACGGAGTCTGAACACATGGGACATAGAGCAGTCGAATCAGCAACCTTTTTTGATTTTTGGGGCAAATGTTGCGCGTTACCTTCCGATCAGGCCTTCAAAACACTAAAACCGGCTGATTTTTGTCAAAAATCAGCGAAATGTTGCCGGCTTTATGTATTATTATGTAATTGACACCTTTTTTTGTAATCTAAAAATCGATTTTATCTGGAAAACGATGAAGAACGCGCAACATTAATTGATTTTTTGGCAAAAATCAGCCGGACTGGAGATTGGCACTAGGATCTGCACGCCGTACGAAGCTTAGAAATCAGGCAAAAGTGGCGTGCAGCACAAGTGTCGTGCCGTATGGTACACAAGAGTGCCAAAAGTGGCGCAAGCCGCCAATGACCGCGAAGCTCCGCGAAAAAAAGTGGTCCGAAGGTTTCATGCGTAGGCCCTGACCGGCGGCCTCTGGATCCGCGAATAAAAACCAGTCTCCATTTTGTTTTCCCCGCAGGTTCCCGCAGAAACACAGACGCTTATTAGAAGCTCAGTGGAAGGAAAGAAAGAAGCTGTTTCTGCGTCCCTAAATGTGGTAAAATAAAAGAGTCTTGTATGTGAAACGACCATAGAAATACAACGAGAAAGCGACAACAAAGAGTCGACGATAATGAAAGGAAAAGAAATAGGAGGAACGATGATAATCCAAGTCTCAGCGCTGGTCATCATGATCGCATTCTACGGATGTTATTTTATCAAGATGCTGAACCAGAGGAAAAAAGGAATCACGACGGATCAGATTGGAAAGGGAAAGGAAGGCTTTGTAAAATTTGTTGAAACCACCATGAAGGCGGCAACCTATCTCGTACCAGCCGCCGAGATCATCAGCATTTTGCTGGATACAAGCCTCTTTCACACGTATATCAGGGTCTTGGGACTCTGCGTCGGAGTCATTGGCACCGCGGTTTTCATCATTTCCGTTTTGACCATGCGTGACAGCTGGCGGGCCGGCGTGTCAAAGACAGACAAAACAGAACTGGTTACAGACGGCATCTATCAGATCAGCCGCAACCCGGCATTTCTGGGCTTTGATCTGGTATATATCGGAATTCTGTTGGCCTTCTTCAACTGGCTGCTGTTTGCCGCGTCCCTGCTGGCTGTGATCATGTTCCATCTGCAGATTGTCAACGTAGAAGAGGATTTTCTGATCGAGACCTTTGGCGACGAGTATCTGGCATACCGGAGAAAGGTCCGCCGGTATCTGGGCCGGAAGTGAAGAATATACTGAAGTAAAATGAAGGAATATGCGGCGGAATCACTTGTTGTCATCGACCGTCCCAAGGGGCTGTCCGTCCCCGAAACATCGTGAGCTGATCTATCCTCTGGATTACGGCTATCTGCAGGGAACTGCGGCGATGGACGGCGAGGGCATCGTCGTCTGGTTAGGAAGCAGACAGGAGAAAACTCTCGATGCCGTCGTCTGCGTTGTGGATCTTGCCAAGAGGGAGACAGAGATCAAGCTCCTCATGGGCTGTATGGAAGAAGAGAAAAAAGCCGTATACCGGTTCCACAATCAGATTGGGAGACTTCATCTGTTCCGCGGAGACCTTCTGCAAGATCCCGGAAAAGGGCCTCTTCCATCCGATACAGACCTATTACCAGTGCGAGTTGCTGGAAAACATTCAGGAGCCCATAACGAGGGATCCCCGGCCTTGGCAGAACAGCTCGGCTATGTCTTTGACAGGACGTATACCGCCTACGAGATGATTATTACGGCCTGACGATTTTCGACGAACTTGATGGTTTATTATTTTGACGGAAAGAACAAAAAAGATGGAAGATACGGAAACGGAAGGAGATGCATTTCAGTGGCAGGAACAGAACGGATTCAAGTGAGAAGAGCCCGCCCCGAAGATATGGAAGCGATCATGAAGCTGCAGGTGACCACCTTTACCGGAGAACAGGCCATTCCGGAGGCTTTGATCGAATTGCGGGAGGATCAGAAGCCCCAGTGGTGGGCCGCGTTTCGCGATACTGAGCTGATGGGTGCCGTGGCGTCTTGGCAGGAGAACGGCGAACAGCACGCGGGCAGATTCGCAGTGACGCCAGAAAGCCGGGGACTCGGTATAGGCAAAGAGCTGGCCAGAAAAGCCTTTGACGACCTGTTCAGCCAGGGCCTGCGGGAGATCCACATGGAAGCGCGGGATACCACCGTCCATATCGTAGAGGCTATGGGAGGCGAGGTGACCGGATCGGCCTTCGATTTCTACGTAGGGACCGTAACGCCTATGCGGATCCGGCGGGAAAAGTATGAGAAAGGTTCTGACCGACGCAGGACTGCTGGCAGAGATCAAAGCGGAGTTCGCGGCGAGGGCGAGAGGGAAAAGGGAACTTCCCTGAAAGATAAATTGTAACTTCTCCGGTTTTATGGTATGATAGAGCCTGCAGGAATTTTTTCACGCGCTCACGCATTTGATAAAAGGAGAAAATGACAGATATATAGATTAAAAGGAGAAAAAACAGATCCTATGGGAAACAAGACATTTCATATAACCACCTTTGGATGCCAGATGAACGAGCACGATTCGGAGGTCATGGCGGGAATGCTGCTGGAAAAGGGCTTCGCTCCGGTAAAGGAGCGGAAGGACGCCGACGTAGCCATCATCAACACCTGCAGCGTGCGCGAAAACGCGGACAAGCGTTTTTTCGGCACCCTGGGACAGCTGAAGAGAAGAAAGAAGGAAAATCCCGACTTTATCGTCTGCGTCTGCGGCTGCATGATGCAGCAGCAACACGTCATCGACACCATCAAAGCCAAGTATCCGTGGGTGGATATCATCTTCGGAACCCACAACATTCACCAGTTCCCGGAGCTGATCGACAACGCCCTTAACGAGAAGAAAAAACAGATCGAGATCTGGCCCGACGGCGGTGAAATCGTGGAGGGGCTGCCCGTCAAGCGGCTCTTTGACAGCAAAGCCCTGGTCAACATCATGTTCGGCTGCAACAACTTCTGCACCTATTGTATCGTGCCGTACACCCGGGGCAGGGAGCGGAGCAGACATCCGGAGGACATCGTCAGAGAAGTGAAGGCCCTGGCGGCGGACGGGGTCAGGGAGATCATGCTGCTGGGCCAGAATGTAAATTCCTACAGAGGCGAGGGAAAGGACGGCTGCCGCGCGGACTTTGCCGACCTGCTTTACATACTCAACGATATAGACGGCCTGGAACGGATACGCTTTATGACCAGTCATCCGAAGGATCTTTCCGACAAGCTGATCCAGGCCTTTGTGGACTGTGAAAAGCTCTGCAAAAATATTCATCTTCCGGTGCAGTCCGGCAGCAGCCGCGTGCTGAAGCGGATGAACCGGATCTATACCAGGGAGCAGTATCTGCAGGTGGTGGAGAAGCTTCGCGCCGCCGTACCCGGCATTACCATGTCGACGGATATCATCGTAGGCTTTCCTGGTGAGACGGAGGAAGACTTTGAAGAGACGCTGGACCTGGTCAGGACCGTCCGCTACGATTCCGCCTTTACCTTCCTGTACTCGATCCGCAAAGGGACGCCGGCGGAGAACTTCGAGGGCCAGATACCGGAGGAGGTCAAGCACGAGCGGTTCAACCGGCTGGTGGCGCTGGTCAACCAGATCAGCGCTGAGAAAAACGCCGCCTATACAGGACGGGTGGAAAAGGTGCTGGTAGAGGGGCCGGACAAGAACGGCAAAGGGATCCTGGCCGGACGTACCGACGGGTTTAAGCTGGTCAATTTCCCAGGATCAAAGGACCTGATCGGGCAGATCGTCGACGTGGAGATTACGGCAGGAAAGACCTTCAGCCTGGAAGGCCGTCTTGCCGGAAAAGGAGATGAGGCCGATGAATCCTAAGCTGAGAAACCTGAGAACGGTCATAGACCGGTTCCGTCCTTCCTGTCCTCAGGAGGAGCGTGATCAAAGGGTCATGGCGGCTTTTCTGGAGCAGAACGACGACTGTCTGATGCGGACCAATCTGACCGCCCATTTCACGGCTTCCGCATGGATCGTCAACCCTGCCCGCGACGAGGTTTTGATGGTCTATCACAAGATCTACGACAGCTGGTCCTGGACCGGCGGACATGCCGACGGGGACCCGGATCTGGAGGCGGTCGCTGTCAGGGAGGCGAGAGAAGAAACCGGCGTTAGGGAGCTGAAGCTGCTGAGCAGGGAGCCGGTGTCTCTGGAGATCATCACCGTGGACGGCCATGAGAAGAGAGGGGCCTATGTGCCTTCCCATCTCCACCTGAACCTGACCTACCTGATGGAGGCTGGGGAGCACCAGCGGCTTTTCATCAAAGCAGATGAAAACAGCGGGGTCCGCTGGATTCCGCTTCAGGAGCTGGAGGAGTACGTCACCGAACCGTGGATGATGGAGAGGATTTACAGAAAAATATCCGGCAAAGTCCGGTTGACAGGAATGTCCTGATGTTGTAATCTCATTTTTGACACTTCTAGTCTGAGAAATGTCGCCAATACTATGTCAACATTGAGGCAGCAGCATAAAAAATTTTGAGGAAAAAGTGTCAACTGATATTGACAAACCCAATCAGCGGCACAAAAAAATGTAAAATTGGAGGCATAATCATGGTGTGCAAAGACAAAATATGCGGAATATTGATTATTGTTGGGTGTATTCTCGTGGTGGCTTTTTTGGGGATTATTGCTTATGAATTCTTTACAAATCATTGGCGCATAGGGACATTGCCATTTCGTATGGTTATCGCAATTCATGGAATGCGTCTCTTTGTGCCAGGGATAATTCTAATTGTAGTCGGTATTTTGGCGCGAAAATAATTGTTTAGTTAATAAAAAATGATGTGGTATAAAAATAGTTGACAGATTGTCCTCAAAGGATTTTAATGAAAAA
>CAZGED010000044.1:0-10919 GCA_964525085.1 uncultured Senimuribacter sp. | reverse complement strand
CTGCCAAGCTCCCCTACATTGTTGGACTTCTTCTGCCAGATCCACAGCATTTCGTCCACCGCCGATCTGATGGCCGTAGGGCGAAGTGTCAATGCCGGAAACTCCTCAGACAAGTCGTAGCGATTGACGATGCCAAAATTTTTGATCGTATGGGCCGGCGTTCCGTCCTCCCACCTGGCGCGGACCGTCTGTCCCTCGCTGGAAAAGCCGTGGTCCAGAATGCCCTTGCACATATTTACAAATAATACGTCTGCTTTGCTCATGATTCGATCTCCTTTACGGCGCGCTCTATGATTTCGGTGAGGCGCGCTTCCTGTCCGTCCAGATGCAAAAAACCTACCAGTGCCTCAAAGGCGGTAGCCATCTTATAGGTTACCGCGTCGGCGCTTCTCGCCTTTGATCCGGTCTTATGATTTCTCGCCCACTTGACCAGGCGAAGTTCTTCCTCGGTCAGCGCTTCCTCCTTCATCAAAGCCTTCAGCGCCCGGGCCTGTCCGTCCGCGCACACGTAGCGGACCGCCGCCCGGTGAAGCTGATCCGCACGGGGCTGCCCGGTCTCCATCACGTGTTTTCTTATAAATACCTCATAGACGGCATCGCCTAAAAAAGCCAATGCCGTCGTATTGATTTCCCTTGGATTCAGTTTTTCCATCTTACTCCTTGATGATCTGCACACCCTGTGGCGTGTCCTTTAGGGTGATGCCCTTCGCTTTCAGGATATTTCTGATCTCGTCCGCTCTGGCGAAGTTCTTCGCCTTTCTGGCTTCCTGTCTCTCGTCCACCAGCTTCCGGATCTCGTCGTCGATCTCGTTGTCGTCCTCACCCTGCAGCAGACCCAGGACGTCAGCAAATTCCATCAGAGTTTCCAGAGAAGCTTTGGCGAAGGCCTTCGTCGCCCCGTCCTTCACGGCCGTGTTCGCCGCGGTGATCAGCTCGAACACCGCGCTGATGGCGTCCGCCGTGTTCAGGTCGTCGTCCATGGCCTGCGTAAACGCCTCCCTGTATTTTTCATAGCCTGCCAGGGCTTCCTGCTCGGCAGCGGTCATATCGCCGTCAGTGCCGGCCCCCGCCAGATAGGACAGGTTTTCCTTGCAGTTTTCCATACGGGCAAGGCCGTTTTTCGCCTGCTCCATCAAAGTGTCGCTGAAGTTGATCGGGCTTCTGTAGTGGCCCGACAGCAGGAAGAAGCGCATGACCTCTCCCTTGTAGTCCTTCAGGATATCTCTGACGGTGAAGAAGTTGCCCTTGGATTTGGACATCTTCTCGTTATCTATGGTGATATAGCCATTGTGCATCCAGTAATGGGCAAACGGCACGCCGTTGCAGCACTCAGACTGGGCGATCTCGTTCTCGTGATGCGGGAACTGCAGGTCCTGGCCGCCTGCATGGATGTCGATGGTATCTCCCAGATGCTTTTTGCTCATGGCAGAACATTCGATGTGCCAGCCCGGACGGCCCATGCCCCACGGAGACTTCCAGGCGATCTCATCCTCTGCCTTTCTGGCTTTCCAAAGCGCGAAGTCCAGAGGATCCTTCTTCACCTCGCCTACGGCGATTCTGGCTCCGGCCTCCAGATCGTCGATGTTCTGGCCCGACAGCTTGCCGTAGCCCTCAAATTTTCTCGTGGAGAAATACACGTCACCGTCTACCTCATAGGCATATCCCTTGTCGATCAAAGTTTGCACAAAGGTGATGATGTCGTCGATGTGCTCCGATACGCGGGGATGTACGTCTGCCTTCTTTACGTTAAGAGCGGCGGCGTCCTTGTAATATTCTTCGATATATTTTTCCGCGACCTCCGGCGCGGTGATGCCTTCTTCTCTGGCTCTGTTGATGATCTTGTCGTCCACATCGGTGAAGTTCTGGACGAACTTTACCTTGTATCCGCTGTACTCCAGATACTTTCTCAGGGTATCGAATACGACAAAAGGTCTTGCGTTTCCGATGTGGAAGAAGTTATATACCGTAGGGCCACAGACATAGATGGAAACCTTGCCTTCTTTGATCGGTACGAATTTCTCTTTTCTTCTTGTCAGTGTGTTATATATTTTCATGTTCCTTCCCTTTCTGGTTGGTTGTCAATTGATTGATCTTGCGTTCCAGCATGACGATCCTCCGGCGCAGACATTCCAGCTCTGTCGCCACAGGGTCCGGCAGGTCTACCTGGTTCAGGTCCTCCGTGCTTTCACCGTAGCGACGCACGATCCTTCCCGGTATGCCCACAACCGTGCATCCCGGCGGAATCTCGTTGAGAACGATAGAGCCCGCGCCGATCTTTACGTCGTCGCCCACCTTAAACGGTCCCAGCACTCTGGCTCCGGAGCTTACGATCACCCGGTTGCCGATGGTCGGATGACGTTTTCCGGTGTCTTTGCCCGTGCCGCCCAAGGTAACGCCCTGGTACAGGGTCACATCGTCGCCGATCTCCGTAGTCTCGCCGATGACCACAGCCATGCCGTGGTCGATGAAACATCGCCTGCCGATGGTTGCTCCCGGATGGATTTCGATTCCTGTAAAAAACCTGGTGAGCTGTGAGATGATTCTCGCCAGCAGTTTCAGGTCGTGCTTATACAGGAAGTGGGCCGGCTTATGCCAGATCAGCGCCCATATGCCAGGGTAGCAAAGCAGAACTTCCAGGCTGTTTCTCGCAGCCGGATCCTTCTTCAGCACGGTCTGGATATCCTCGCGTACGTCTCTCAAAAACGACATCTAACTCTTTCCTTTCTGAGCCTCTTTTCGGAGGCAACTACTGAATCAATCTCAATTATATACCCAGAAGCAACCTGTTTTACACATCAAAATTCTCTTTGGCCGTTTTTTATTCTACTGTGATGGTCTTGATCTTAACAGGCTCCAGCGGCTTGTCCATTCTGTCTCTCGGCACTGCCGCGATAGCCCGGGCCACGTCCATACCCTCTGTGATCCTGCCGAAGGCAGCGTACTGTCCGTCCAGATGCGGCGCGTCGGCTACCATGATGAAGAACTGGGAGCCTGCCGAATCAGGCATCATCGTTCTGGCCATGGACATGACGCCTACCGTGTGTTCTAAATCGTTGTCCCAGCCGTTCTGGGTAAATTCACCCCGGATACAGTAGCCCGGACCGCCGGTGCCGTTGCCCTTCGGACAGCCGCCCTGGATCATAAAACCGGGGATCACCCTGTGAAAGGTCAAACCGTCATAGAAGCCCTTCTTCGCCAGAATCTCAAAGTTTTCCACTGTGATCGGCGCGGTCTCCTCGTAGAGCTCACCTTTCATTACGCCGCCGTTTTCCATTTCAATCGTCACTTTTTTCATGCTCTTTCTCCTCACTCGTTATATCTCAATTTATAATAAGTCATGCCGTTGGGTTCTTCCTTCAGGATGTCCCAGATCTCGTCGTTGAAGAATTTCGGGTACACGTGCTCCAACTGACCGATCTCCTCACGGGACAGGAAGCGAACCTCCCGCAGCACCTGCCGGTCCGCCGCCAGCTCCGGGTCGCTGCCCAGGGCCAGGCTGCCGCCTTTGACGCGTCCGATCATGTAGTTGACGAACCGCTGTCCCCGCTGCGGAGACACTTCCTCGATATGCCAGGCCACGCCTACCACGTCGATGTCCAGCCCCGTCTCTTCCTTCGCTTCTCTGATTGCGGCCTCGACGGAATTTTCTCCTTCCTCAATGCCGCCGCCGGGCACCATCCACAGGTCCTTGTCCTCGTGGTGCTGCCTCACCATTAAAATCTTGCCTTCTTCATTCGGTATGATAACTCTTACACCGCCTACCCACATAATATCGCTCCTATCACTCCCGCCGCGACCACGATGATGATCGGGCTTACTTTACATTTTCCTGCCAGGATCACAGTGCCCAGGGCGATGCAGATGGTCACAGGGTCAAAGGACGTAAACGCGCTCTGTCCCATGAACACCACCGCCGCGGCGATCAGGCCGCAGGTCACCGGCCGTATGCCGGCAAACGCGCCGTCTACAGCCTTGCTCTCCTTGAACCGGTTGATGAAGTAGTACACCACCGTCACCAGAACAAAGGAAGGCAGGGCCACGCCTGTGGTAGCCGCCAAAGCTCCCCCATAGCCCGCGCAGTTATATCCTACATAGGTGGCCGCATTGACGGCCATGGGTCCAGGGGTTACCTGGGATATTGCGACAAGATTGGAGAACTCGTCGGCGGACATGAGGCTGAACTGCTTTGCGCCCTGATAGATCATGGGCAGCATAGCCATGCCTCCGCCAAACCCGAAGAGCCCGATCCTGGCAAATACGAAAAACAGCTGCAGGTAAATCATTTGGATTCACCCCCGCTTCCGGCTTTTTTCTCCTTCCGGCCGCTGTACACCAGTCCGGCAGCGATTCCTGCCAGAATGGCCCAGACGGCGCTGACTTCAAAAAAGGCGATGGCCACAAAAGCCGCGATGGCCAGCACCCACGGGAAAGGGCCCTTCAGAACCTGTCTCCCTACTTTGTACGCTGAATACGCGATCAGACCGGTGGCCGCGGCTTTGATGCCCGTCAAAGCGCCCAGCACATAGCGGTTATCGCCGAAGCCGTGGAGCAGCTTGACCACCAGAATGATGATGATGAAGCTGGGAAGCATGACGCCTATCGTCGCCGTCAGCGCTCCCGCCAGACCCTTCTTCTTCTGTCCGATATAGGTGGCCATGTTGATGGCGATGACGCCGGGAAGCCCCTGGCTCACCGCGATGCAGTCCACGGTCTCCTCCTCGGTCATCCAGCGCATCTTATCCACCACGATGTTCTGGATCAGCGGGATCATCGCCATGCCGCCGCCGATGGTGAACAGTCCAAGCTTGAAAAAGTTCCAGAACAGCTGCAGCAGCAGATTGTCCTTTATCCGTTCCCTAGCCCTGCGTTTCATAGCCTTCTATTTCTCCTCGCTGACGATCTTTACAGCTCTTTCGATGGCCTCGTCGATGGTGATCTCTTCTTTCTCAGCGTCTCTTCTCAGCTTGTATTCCACCTTTCCTTCTCCTGCCAGCTTGCCTACGGTGATCCGCACCGGAATGCCCAGAAGGTCCGCGTCCTTAAATTTGACGCCCGGTCTCTCTTTTCTGTCATCCAGCAGCACTTCCACGCCGGCCCTGCCCAGCGCCTCGTAGATCTTCTCCGCCGCTGCGGCCTGAATCTCATCGTCCGGCTTCACCAGGGTGATGATCACGTGGTAAGGCGCCACGGACATCGGCCAGATGATGCCGTTTTCATCGTGATGCTGCTCCACGATGGCCGCCAGGGTTCTGGTCACGCCGATGCCATAGCAGCCCATGACGATCGGTTGCTCCTTCTGATGCTCGTCTACGTACATGGCACCCATGGCGTCGGAATACTTGGTTCCCAGTTTGAACACCTGCCCCACCTCGATGCCTCTGGCGTGTCTGACCGGCGCGCCGCAGACAGGGCACGGATCTCCTTCCTTCAGCACTTTCAAGTCGGTCACAATGTCACCCTCATAGTCTCTTCCATAGTTGACGTTGATCAGGTGGTGATCCTCTTTACATGCGCCCGCGCAGAGGTTTTTCAGCCCCGGCAGCTCGCTGTCCACGACAATCCTGCAGTCGTGGAGACCGCAAGGTCCGGTAAATCCGCCGACGCAACCCGTGGCGGCGCTCATCTTTTCCTCATCGGCGAACTCGATGGTATGCTCCGGAATGTTCAGGGCATTGACCAGCTTGGTCATGTTCAGCTCTCTGTCTCCCCGGATAAAGGCGGCCACATAGCCGTTTTCCTTTCCCGTCTCTTCATCGTAGGTCACAAAGAGCAAAGCTTTGATGGTCTGCTTCTGATCCAGATGGAGGAAGCCCGCCACTTCTTCGATGGTCTTGGTGCCCGGCGTATGAACCTCTTCCATCGGCAGCATTTCCACATCGTCCTGCGCCGGCGCGTCCACGCACGCGGCCCGTTCGGTGGTCGCCGCCATGGAGCAGTGCTCACAGTAGGCGATCTCGCTTTCGCCTACCTCGGCCAAAGCGGTAAACTCGTGGGAGTTGCTGCCGCCGATAGCGCCGGTATCCGCCTCCACCGGCCGGAAAGTCAGCCCGCATCTGGTGAAGATCCGGTCATAGGCGTCATACATGGTCTTGTAGCTTTCGTCCAGTCCCGCGTAGTCCTTATCAAAGGAATAGGCGTCCTTCATGATGAACTCTCTGCTTCTCATCAGTCCGAAGCGAGGTCTCGCCTCATCTCTGTACTTGGTCTGGATCTGATACAGGTTCATCGGCAGCTGCCTGTAGGAAGACACGTCGTTTCTGATCAGATCGGTGAAGATCTCCTCGTGGGTCGGTCCCAAGCAAAAGTCTCTGCCGTTTCTGTCCTTCAATCGCCACAGCTCCGGTCCGTAGGCGAACCATCTGCCGGACTCCTGCCACAGCTCCGCCGGCTGTACGGCGGACATGTGGATCTCCTGCGCGCCCGTGGCATCCATCTCCTGCCGGACGATGTCTTCGATCTTTCTGACCGACCGCCAGCCCAGAGGCATAAAGCCGTATACGCCGGACACCAGCTTGCGGATCATGCCGGTACGCAGCAGCAGAATATGGCTGGATATTTCCGCTTCGTTGGGAACTTCTCTCAATGTCTTCATATGCATCTTCGATAATCTCATAGTCTTGTTCATTCTCCTTCGTCAATCAATATCTGTTTAGTATGCACACCGCCTGGGCTGCTATGCCCTCTCCCCGGCCGCAGAAGCCGAGGCGCTCCGTGGTGGTGGCCTTTATGCTGATCCTGTCCTTCTCCGTCTGCAGAGCTTCCGCCAGGTTTGCTCTCATGGCGTCGATGTAGGACGCCAGTCTGGGCCGCTGACAGATCACGGTCACGTCGGCATTTCCCAGGGAATACCCCTCCTGGGAAAGACGTTCCCTGACCCGGCGCAGCAGCTCCAGGCTGGATATGCCTTTGTACGCGTCGTCGCTGTCCGGAAACAGCTTGCCGATATCCCCCAGGGCCGCCGCCCCCAGCATGGCGTCCATCAGGGCGTGGATCAGCACGTCCGCGTCGGAATGGCCCAAAAGGCCCTTCTCATAGGGAATTTCCTCGCCGCCCAGGATCAGCTTCCGATCCTCCGTCAGACGATGGACGTCGTAACCCGTTCCGATTCTCTGTTCCATGGATAGATCCTCCGGTACTGTGATCTTTCTGTTGGCGCTTTCGCCCTCTACCAGCGCTACACTTTGGCCGATCCGTTCAGCCAGGCCCGCATCGTCGGTCCCCAGAAATCCGTCGTCGGCCGCCTGTCTGTAAGCCTTCCGGATCACGGACCAGGTAAAGCCCTGGGGCGTCTGGACGCAACAAAGTCGGGACCTGTCCAAGGTTCCTTCTGTTTCATGCCGTATGGTATCCTTCGGCGGCACCCACGGTACTGCCGCGCCGTGGAGCCGCGCCGCTTTGGCAACTCTCTCGATCAGTTCGGCGGAAGCGTAGGGCCGCACGCCGTCGTGTATCAGCACCAGGTCGTCTGCCGCCGGCGTAAGCGTTTCTATCGCCGCCAGTGCCTTTCCTATGGATTCCTGCCGCGACGGACCCCCTTTGATCAAAGAGAGCCTGCCGCCGGAAATCTGAGACGCGAAGAGCTCACGGCAGCAGTCCAGGTATGCTTCGGGCACGGCGATATACACCGCATCGACGATGGGCGAGGCCAGGAAGCGGTCTGCGGTATGTTCCAGGATGGTTCGCCCGCCGATCCTGAGAAACTGTTTCGGGATCGGAGCTCCCATGCGCCGTCCTGCGCCGGCAGCTCCGATGATGGCGTATACGCGCTGCTGATTTAGCATGTTATTTTTTCAACCTTCCGAATATCATTCTGCCCGCCGAGGTCTGCAGGACGCTGGTCACGTTGATATCGCAGGTCTTGCCGATCATGCGGCGGCCGTCTTCGACGACGATCATGGTGCCGTCGTCCAGGTAGGCGATGGCCTGGGCGTTGTCCTTGCCCTGTTTTACCAGGTGGACGGTCATCTGTTCTCCCGGGATGACCACCGGCTTCAGGGTGTTGGCCAGCTCGTTGATGTTGAGCACGCCGACGCCGTTGATGGAAGCGACCTTGTTCAGGTTGAAGTCATTGGTGACCACTTTGCCGTTCATCAGCTGGGCCAGCTTTAGCAGCTTCACATCCACTTCCGGGATCTCCCGCAGGGACTTCTCGTTGTCGGTGTTATAGATCTCGATGCCGTAGTCCTCCTGGATCTTGTTCAGAATGTCCAGGCCACGGCGTCCCCGTACCCGCTTCAGGGAGTCGGAAGAATCTGCGATATGGCGCAGCTCCACCAGGACGAACTCCGGAATGACGATCGGTCCCTCCAGGAAACCGGTCTTCATGATCTCCGCGATTCTTCCGTCGATGATGACGCTGGTATCGAAAATCTTCGGCACCCCTTCATTTTTCTTTTTGGATCGGGTGAACAGGGTGTTCTGGGGCTGTTGCTGCTGCACGGCCTGTCTTCGGCCCGCCATCAGCAGTCCGATCATCTCCTTGCCCTTTTTGTTGGCAATGACGACCCCCAGGTACCCCATGATCATATAGGTAATGATGGTGATTACGGTATAGAGATACTTGTTGGTAATGCTGACGTAGATCTGTGTCAGCAACCAGGCGATGAAAAGGCCGATGACCAGACCGGCAACGCCGGTCAAAAGATCGTTGGCCGATACGCCCCGCAGATCGTCCTCAATGTTGTCTGCGACTTTGACACCCTGCCTTCGAATCGCCGGTGTCAATCTGAAAAAAACAAATCCAAAAATAATTGCAAAGATGAGACCTGTGCCGATCTGCTGCCACTGGGATAATGCGCCGTCCGTAGTCGCGCCGCTCTTCACCATCCAGAAATACAGCAGTTCAAAGGCCCCGTAGCCAAGGATCGCACCTAAAAGCGTAAACAGCATCCGAAATAGTTTTTTAAACACGATGGTTCCTCCTTTCTCTTTTGATCGTGGCAGACGGGCAGCCTGCGCGGCCGTGAGGGGAGTAATCACAAATGCCGCCTCTTTCCTGCGCTGTGCCCACGGGTTCATAGCAAAGACTTGCGTTTTGGCTGTTTTTTTGTGATATTTCACAAAATTCGCTCGAAATATGCTGCAAACCCGATTTCATCTACACAACAAGTATAGTGCAATTTTTCCGGATGGTCAAGGGGGAGTGCCGGTCAGTTTGTAAAAGATTCGGTGAAGATTCGGAAAAGGATCGCAGGCCGGCGCATCCTTTACAGCCAAACCCCGGACGCTTCATGTTTCGATTGACTTTGCAGTGCTATTGTATTAAAATGAAATCAGTTAGATTAGATTGTTCCTATGGTGATTTCTCCGGATTTACAGAAAAGGAGAACATCTTTATGGACGAAAACAAAAAGTTAAAGACCACAGTCGCTGTCGAAGAAGAGAAGGAATTCGATAAGCACCGGATCACGGTCGACCAGATGCCCCGCATTACGGAGCCGGCGGTCATTGTCGTGTCCGCATTGATCTGTATGCTAGGTTGCATCGTAGGTATGCAGCTGCAGATCCATACCGGTACCACACCGGATACTTCTATCGTCGGCGCCATCTTTGCGATCCTCATCGCACAGATCCCTCTGAAATGGTTCAGACAGTTTAAGAACATCCACAGGCAGAATCTGGTGCAGACAGCCACGTCGGGCGCCACCTTTGCGTCGGCCAACTGTATGCTGCTGACCATCGGCATTCCTGTCATCATGGGCTGGCCGGAGCTGATGTACCCAATGCTCATCGGCGTTACTCTGGCTACCATCGTCGACGCCACGATCCTGTACAAGTCCTTCGGATCCCCTATGTTCCCTGAGGACGGTCCATGGCCTCCCGGCATCGCTACGGCTGAGTCGATCCTGGCCATGGCGGACAAAGGCAAGCGCAGCGTGCTGCTTTTGATCGGCGCAGTTGCCGGCTGGGGCGGCGCGGTCATCGGCATTCCGATGGACCTGTTCGGCGTTGCCTGGGTGGGAAGCATTGCCGCCATGGGTGCCTTTGGTGTCGGCGCTCTGATCAAAGGCATTTACAGCACCAACGTTTTCTCCATCACCATCGCAGGCCATACGGCTACCTTAGCGGAGAATATCTTTGGAGAAGGCTTTGTCTACACGGACTACCTGTCGCTGAACTATATCGGCCACGGCGCCATGATCGGTGCCGGCATCGTCTCCCTGATCCAGTGCGCACGTATCCTGCTGAAGAAGGAGAATAACGATCCTTCCGCGGCGGCCAAATTCGGCACCAGCCTGAAGGATATGAAAGGCGCCATGAGCAAAGGCTTCCTGGCTTATCTGGTCATCGCCATCGGGCTGGCCATCGCAACGGGACTCTATGCGGAAATGAGCGTTCCTATGCTTTTGATCTGGATCCTCTTCGCAGCAGCCGCCGCGCTGGTATCCGAAATGATCGTCGGCGTGTCCGCCATGCATTCCGGCTGGTTCCCGGGCTTCGCAACCGCTTTGATCTTTTTGATCATCGGCATGGTGATCGGCTTCCCGCCGCTGCCGCTGGCCATTCTGGCCGGATTCACCGCAGCTACGGGTCCGTGCTTCTCCGATATGGGCTATGACCTGAAAGCCGGCTACATTCTCCGCGGCAAAGGCAGAGACCGAGAGCTTGAGAAGGCGGGAAGACGCCAGCAGTACTTTGCTGAGCTGCTGGGTTTCGGCGTAGCCTTCGTCATGGTCGCCATCTTCGCAAAGAACTACTTTGACCAGGGGATGTTTGCACCGATCAATTCCGTCTATCAGTCCACCATCGAAGCAGGCTCCACCCTGGAAGTCATGAAATGGTTGATCATCTGGGCGATCCCGGGCGCAGTCATTCAGATCCTGGGCGGCGAGCACCAGGTAGGGATTCTCTTTGCCACCGGACTGCTCATCGGCTGGACGGAGGCAGGCATTACCCTGATCCTGGCCATCATCATCTAC
>CAZGED010000043.1:0-11209 GCA_964525085.1 uncultured Senimuribacter sp. | reverse complement strand
AATTTCGCCGCTGTCCGTCGGTTTTTGGGCGGTTTTTCGCACGATTTTCGCCGCCGGTTCCGCTCCTTTCCCGCATCATCTATTAAAATTCCCCTTTTTAGAAGGCCTGCCGGATTGGCAGTACCTGGATGCCATATTGGCACAAGCCTTGCGATACAACTTTGCAGCTGATGGTTTTGTCAAGACAAAATCGGAACGAAAAAGGAGCAAAGCTATGAATAAAGACAAACAACGTACCATTCTCTGCAATTTCATGCTGATCACCGCTGCGGCCATCTGGGGGAGCAACTTCGTCTTCGCAAAGATCGTCGCCAACGACATCGGGCCCTTTTTCTTTATGGCGGCCAGGTCCTTTTTGGGTTCCCTGACGATGCTGCCCATCATCAAAGTTCGGGAAAGGAAGTCCCCTGCGCCCGCCTATGACCGTTCTTCGTTTCTTTCCCTTCTGAAGACCGCGGCACTTTGCGGTACCATCAATGTCAGCGGTTCCGTCATGGTGCAGATGGGATTGATCTATACCAACGCCAGCAAAGCGGGGTTCCTCAACGCCATCTACATCATCTTCGTTCCCATCATCGGCATGCTGTTCTTTCACAAAGGTGCCAATCGGTTCATGTGGCTGGGAACGATCCTCGCAGTCGTCGGCCTGTACAACCTGTGCCTTTCTGAGACGCTGACCATCAATCCCGGTGATCTGATTATTCTGGCCGGCACCCTGTTTTTCGCTACCCACATTCATCTGATCTCCCAATATGTGCACAAAGTCAACGGGATGCACCTTTCGTGTCTGGAATTCTTCTGTGCATCTGTCTTTTGCATGATCTGTTCTCTGATCTTTGAATCGCCGTCTCTGCAGCAGCTTCAGCAGTGTTATCCCAGCATTCTCTTCGCAGGCGTCCTGGGCATAGGCGTCTGCTATGCCCTTCAGGTAACCGCGCAGAAATATACGGATCCGACGGTAGCGGCCCTGCTCATGAGCCTGGAGTCCGTCTTCGGCGCCATCGGCGGCGTGTTCTTCCTGAACGAGTCCTTCACATCAAAAGAGTGCATCGGCGTGATCTTCATCATAGCCGCCGTGATCATCGCCCAAATTCCTCCCAAAGCGCCTCAAAAATGAGAAGAACCAGGGGCTGTCTTCCCGAAGGAGTCAGCCCCTGTTATAGGAGATCTATCTTGTTAGAATGTTTTCACAATGTCCTCAGGTGAAGTGAACGGCAGATTCAGCTTTTCCGCTGTTTCCTGCAAAGTCAGCTTTCCTTCATAGGTCGTCAGGCCTCTTCTCAGATGTTTATCATCCTTCAGCGCCTGCTTTACGCCTTTGTTGGCGATGGCCAGGGCAAACGGAAGCGTGGCGTTGGACAATGTGACAGATGCAGTCTGTGCGAAGGCAGAAGGAATGTTATCTACACAGTAATGCAGGATTCCCTCCTCATAATAGACCGGATCCTTATGGGTGGTGGATCTGCAGGTCTCGACTGCACCTTCATCATCGCAGGCCACGTCGATGATCATGGCACCCGGCTTCATCAGCTTCAGATCTTCTCTGTTGATCAGATGATCTTTTCTGGTCTTCGGCCACAGGATGCAGTTGATGACCACATCAGAAACCTTCAGACACGCGACCAGGTTATCCCTGTTGGAGAACAGAAACTCCACATTGTCCGGCAGGACTTTCTTTGCGTTCAGCATGGCGTCATAATTGACATCCAGCATGTTGACTCTGTTGCCGAAGGCGGACGCCAGTTCGCAGGCGCCTATGCCCGAATGTCCGCAGCCGATGATCGTGACCACCGGCGCCGGTGCACCGCATACGTTAGCCAGCAGTTTGCCGGTACCGCCATTTACGGTCTGTGCAAAATGAAGCGCTGCCAGAAATCCTCCTTTGCCGGCGAGCTCGCTCATCGGACTCAGCAGCGGCCATTCACCTTTGTCGTCGGAAATATCCTCGTAGGCAATGCTGGTACATCCGCTTCCCATCAAAGCTTCCGTCTGATCCTTGTGGGCGTTGGAATGAATGTACGTAAACACGATGAGGTCCTTCCTCAAATATTGGAACTCTTCCGGGAAGATTTCCTTTACCTTATAGATCAGATCCACATTGTTCCAGATATCCTCAGCCTTCGTCGCAATCTTCGCGCCGGCTTTGATGTAATCCTCGTCCGTGTAGCCGCTGCCCAGGCCGGCGTCGTGTTCCACGATTACCTCATGGCCTTTTCTGGTCAATTCCGTAACCGCCGATGGCACAGCCGCTACCCGGTACTCACTTTCTTTGATCTCTTTTGCAACTCCTATTTTCATAATGATACATCCACCTCTTTTGTTTTGATAAAATGAAGAACAGATCTTACAGCGTCAGGCCGACGATCAGATATCCGATGCAGGCAATGATCGCGGCGCACAGCGCGTAAGGAATCTGCGTCTTTACGTGGTCCACGTGGTCAGAACCGGCTGCCAGCGACGACAGGATGGTGGTATCTGACAATGGTGAGCAGTGATCTCCAAAGGTTCCTCCGCCCATGACGGCTCCGATCGAAGCATACACAACCGGTGCCATGGCTCCGCCGGTCAGGTTGAACGCAAGCGGAAGCGCAATCGGAATCATGATGGCAAATGTGCCCCAGGAACTGCCTGTGAAGAAGGACATGAACGCGCAGATCAGGAAGGTAAAGACAACCAGCGTCGCCGGTGTCATCCAGCTTTCCGTCACGCTGATCACATAGTCCGCCGTGCCCAGCATGCTCGTGATGTGGTTGATACAGTAAGCGCAGGCCAGAATCATGATCGCGCTCATGACGCTCTTGATACCTTCAATCGCCAGATCCATCATTTCCTTCAGCGTAGCCATCTTCTGGATCAGCATGGTGATGAACTGATAAGCAACCGCCACAACCAATGCTTCCAATGTCTTCGCGGAGCCCAGAATGATGTAGGTACCCAGGGTGATCGCGATGATGATGATGGCCGGCATGAAGAAGTTGATCAGAAGATTTGGTTTGATGCCTTCCTTCGGCTGGATGGCATCCAACTCCTTGGACAGCAGCGGTGTCGCGCCGTCACGCACCAGTTTTCCTTCTTCCATCGCACGCTTTTCCGCTGTTTTCATCGGTCCGAAGTCCGGGATGACCCGAAATGCGAACAGTCCGCAGAGAATCAGCGCAAAGATGCAGTAGAAGTTATACGGTGCAGCCTTGATCACGGCAGTCTGTCCAAGACTTGCATCTGTGATCGCTCCCATACCTACCACCAGTCCTGCTACGTAAATGCCCCATGCCGTAAACGGAATCAGGCAGCAGATCGGTGCTGAAGTAGAGTCGCAGATGTAGGCCAGTTTTTCTCTGGAAACCTTCGCCTTGTCTGTGATCGGTCTCATGACGTTGCCGACATACAGCGGCGAAAAGTAATCCGAGAAGAAGATGAAGATGCCCAATAAGAAGGACAGGCCTGATGCGCCTCTGGCCTTCAGGTTTTTCTTCCCGACGGCATCGCCAAATGCTCTGATTGCGCCGGACTTCTGGAAGTAGGCGACCAAAATTCCAATGAATACTTCGATTGCCAGAACCCAAATGAAGTCTGCGTTTCCCAGCGCATCCTGGATGACTCCGGTGAAACCGGTAACAAGGTTCTGTCCGGAGATGATGATACCGACGATCACACCGACCAGGATGGAAAACAGCGCATCTTTTGTAATAAATGCCAGCACAACGGCGATGAGCGCCGGAGCTAATGATAAAATACCATATTCCATAAGTTTTCTCCTTTCTTTCCGGGCACGCAGCCCGGTAGTATTTTTTCGCAGCTATATTCAGCAACAATCGTGCCATGTCGGATACTATTGCAAAAAATATTGAAATTTCAATTGTTTCAGCCTTTGCGATTCTTCTTTTTTCAGCCGTTCCCGCCTTTGGCGGCCAAAATCTGCCGGCAGAATCCCGTCGAATAGGGCAAAATCCCGTCAAGCAAAAGGGAGGCAGCGGTGCAGACCGATCAGAGCCTGCCGCTCCCTCCCTCTATGAAGGTATGATCTTAGCATGATAGATCCAGTTTCTCCATCCGATACCGCAGGGTCTGGCGTGGTATACCCAGGATCTCACTGGCTTTCGACTTGTTCCCGCCGGCCTTTTCCAGCGCCTTCACGATCAGTTTCTTTTCCACATCATCCATGATCTTCTTATATGCGATCGTTTCGCCTTCCATGATTTCATCGGAGAACTCCGCCTCGGACAGCATCTGCGCTTCCTCATGCTGCCCCTGTGTAAAGATTGCCTGTATGTACTTCGGCAGCTGCTCGCAGGTCAGCATGCCGCCCTCCTTTAACGAAGCCACCATAAACTCGACCGTATTCTCCAGTTCCCTTACATTGCCGCTCCAGTCGTAGTTCATGAAGAAATCCCGTACATCCGGACTGATGCCGGTGACCTTCTTGTTATAGGCCTGGCTGAAGTGCTCCACATAATACCGCAGGTATAACTCGATATCCTCCCGCCGTTCCCGCAGCGGCAGCAGAGGGATCAGTCCGCTGGAAAACCGATAGAACAGATCGCTTCGCAGGATTTTCTTTTTCAGCGCTTCTGCCGGATCGATATTCATGGCTCCGATGACCTTCACATTGACGTGCTTATCGGTATTGCTGCCCAAAGGCCGGAAGGTTCCGTCCTGCAGCACGCGGAGCAGCTTGGACTGGACGTGATAAGGGATGGAATTCAGCTCATCCAGAAACAGAATCCCACCGTCTGCCGCCTCGAAGAGGCCTTTCTTATTTTCCGCACCGGTAAAGACACCCCGCACCGTGCCGAACAGGATCGATTCCATCAGATTCTCCGGCACTGCCGCACAGTTCTGAATGACCACCTTGTTTTTCGGCACCTGGCTGTAGGTGATCATGGCCTGAGCAAAGAGTTCTTTGCCGGTTCCCGTTTCCCCGTAGATCAGCGTAGGATTCGGCAGATCCGCCAGCAGCTTCGCTTTTTCGATGCTGTCCAGCATCTCCCGGTTCGCGGTCAGAATGCTGCTGAAGGTGATGAGCCCCGCTTCCTTCTTGATCTTCTGAATGAAAGCATCGAATTTTTTGTTACTGACGCTGAGTACTTCTTCCTCGCCGCTGACATCCATGGCCAGCTCCACGACGGCAACGACCTTCCCTTTGTTCCGCAGCGGCAGCGTAACATTATTCGTCATGTATTCCCGTCCCATATAGTCAACGTAGGACTGCTGTTTATTTACGATGACATTGCCGGATTCCATGCACTGGACGATGTTGCTTTCCTCTTTCTTTACACTGGGATAAATGGAGAAAAAACTTTTGTTGATGATATCAGAGGCCGCATATTCACTGGACATATCGTTGATATGCCTGTCGTATCGGGTATTATAGATGATCTTATAATTGGTATCGACAATCATGATGTAATCCAGGCTGTCGATGATCAGACTTCCCACATTTAGCATTTTCATTCCTCCCTTTTGTGCGGATGACCGCAGCGCACAGTCCCGAAAATACATCGTGACCGGCGGATACCGTCAAATCCCGTCCCCTGACAGGATACTTGATGCGGCTTTTTTGATCATGATGTGGATGCACACACTGTCACACTTTACTTCGTAACGCAAGTTTTGTGCCAAATTCATTTTTCCCTTCTGCCGCTGTATCGGTTGAAACGACAAGGGTTTTCTCCGGTGTTCATCGGCGGTTTCGTGGATATGACAGAAAATTACCACATTTTGTGGCGGTTTTTCGCCGATTTGATCATTTTTTGTCATGTTGATCCCGGATGCTCCGCTTCGCTGTTGGAGGCGGGCAGACGGTTTCCGATGTAAAAAAGGACTTCCGCAAAGCTGTCGGCCGGATCGGTCCGCCGCCTTTGTTGAAGCCCTTCTCTCATCAGATTTCATACGTATTCAGTTCTCCCAGCGCAATGGCAGCCCCGTCGATCATGGAAACAACGTCAAAGACCGGCAATCCTGATGCTTCGCGGATTTTTCCCGCAAAAGGCGGCAGATCCGTACATTCCAGAACGATGGCACCTATGGAGGGTTCCTGTTCCACAGCCTCTCGGACCGCACAAAGGATCTCCCCTTCCACGGCCTCCACGTCAAACCTTTCGTCCGGCGCATCGAAGATCTTGCTCCACTCCCTGGCGTTTTCCAGTCCGACGACTTTCACATGGCAGCCTTCCGTGATCCCGCAGGCCGCAAAATGCTCCCCGGTTAGAGAGGCTTTGTTGGCTGTGACCACCGCCACGGTCTTTTGACTGCCGATCAGTCTCTGCACGTAAGGGACCTGCAGCAGCGCCGACGTAAGAACCGGAACGTCCAGGGCATCCGTCAGGGCCTTCTGAAAGATGGCGTTAAACCCGCAGCTGGTGGAGATCGCCCGAATCCCGTCCTTCTCTGCCAGATCTTTGGAAATCCGAATCATAGCCTCCAGCACCGTTCGGCTGGGATGGGTGATCACCGTTTCTACGCAGGCGCCGGGCACTTCCACCAGTTTGACGGGAAAAGGATAGGTCGCGGGATTGGTGCTGTTTCCCGGCATAGACGCCAGCTGCCGCAGGCCTTCCGGCACTAACCCCTGTTCCCATCTTAAAATCGCGATTTTCGCTTTCCTGCTCATAGTTCCTCCCCTCTTCGCTTCAGCAGATCCTCTCTGGCTTTCCACGCGTTCATGATATGGGCGATTCCGAAGACGCCTGTCATGACCAGCGCATAGAAATTACAGAGCCATAAGGATACGATCGCCAGATAGGCGACACTGCAGATTGCCATGGGCACGGGAATGCCCAGAAACCGTTTCACATAGATATCCGGATAATGGCATCCTCCGATAAAATACCGTGCCCACAGGATGTAATAGATCAGAAGCGCGATCCCAGCAGCGATGGCAAAGCCGTCACCGTATCTCGGCATCCGGACAAAGATCAACAGAATGACTACGATCATCCGCGAGAGCACCTCCATAAAGCAGACGCCCGCACCGCAGTTGTCCACATCATCCGGACGATCCTTCTGCGGCTTTTTGGCAAAGACCAGACTTGGGATCAAGAACAAAACCATGGCTGCCAGGCCAAAGAAAGAGAAAAACTTCATCTCTGTGAATGCGAACAATTTACCCACTGTCATCACCTCTCAACCCAATCGTTCCAAAAGCCCATCTCTGTTTCCGAAATCGAATTCCGAAATGGAACGGACTCCTGAATATCCTTATTTTATACCCGTTTCGGTGCAGAGTAAACAGGCGGCGTACACTTTCGATGGGAACTTTTAAAAAAAGAGGCCGCAGCAGCGGTCTCCCCGCCTTTGCGTCCTCTTCGTCTTACCGATTTTGCGCACCGGTGCCGATCACCGATCCTGCGCACCGTTGGATTCCGTTCCGCCTATTTCGCGGCAGCGCCGATGGCATAGCCTTTTTCGAAGGCTTCCAGGTTCATCGGCAGGAATTCCGGTTTTTTCTTACCCAGCTTGTTCTTGATGGTCTCAATGATGACGTCTTTCGGAACGACCTCTGTCGCGCCGATATATGCGCCCAGCATGATGATGTTCAGAACTTTCGGGTTGCCCATTTCCAGCGCCATCTCCGTTACAGGAACTTTGATGACTTTGATGTCGTCTCTCTCGATCGGGGAGACTACGATGGAGCTGTTGATGAACAGGATGCCGTCCTTCTTCAGCTTCGGCAGGAACTTGCCCAGGGAAGGGTCGTTCATGACGATCAGATCCTCAACTGCGTCCATGACAGGCGCACCGATCTCGTCGTCAGAGATCACGACATAGCAATTCGCCGTGCCTCCGCGCATCTCAGCGCCGTAGGAAGGGAAATAAGTAACGTGTTTATCAGTAGATTCGCAGGTAGCCTGAGCCAGAAGGGTTCCCAGCATCATGACGCCCTGTCCGCCGAATCCGGCAACGATTAAATTTCTTTCCATCTTCTACTCCTCCTTTGTCCTGTCTCTGACTACGCCCAGAGGGAACTCTGCAAACATCTTCTCTTCCAGGAAGTCCAGCGCCTTCATTTCATTCAGACCCCAGTTGGTCGGACATGAAGTTACGATCTCGACCATGGAGAAGCCTTTTCCGTCGATCTGTGCCTGGAAAGCCTTTTTGATGGCCGCCTTGGTCTTGCGGACGTTGGCCGGCGTGTTGCAGGAAGTCCTCTCCAGATAAACAGGAGCCGTCAGCTGGTTCAGTACCTCGCACATGTGGATCGGATAACCGTGTTCCTTCGGATCTCTTCCCTTCGGAGCCGTGGTAGCCTTCATGCCGATCAGGGTCGTAGGCGCCATCTGGCCGCCGGTCATACCGTAAATACCGTTGTTGATAAAGATGACAGTGATGTTCTCACCTCTGTTCGCCGCAGACATGGTCTCGGCAAGACCGATGGAAGCCAGGTCGCCGTCGCCCTGATAGGTATAAACCAGGGATTCCGGGTTGGTTCTCTTCAGTCCGGTAGCAACCGCGCAGGCTCTGCCGTGGGCGGAGATGTTCAGGTCATGGGATACGTACAGCTGTCCCAGTCCGCAGCAGCCAACGCCTTCGCAGCGGACTAATTTGTCCAGCATACCCAGTTCTTCAACGACTTCACCGATCAGTTTGTGAACGGTTCCGTGCATGCATCCAGGGCAAAAACCGGATACGGTTTCCGGCTTGATACCAATGGTTCTCTTATATACTTTTTCCATTATAATACCTCCTTTGCCAGCTCACGGGCAGCCGTCAAGATTTTTTCTTTAGTCATAATCTCTCCGCCGGATCTGAGACATTCTGCAATCGGGCATCTGCCGTGTACAGCGTGTTCCACATCCCATTTCATCTGCGCAGGGATGGACATTTCTACGTCCAGGATACCCTTTACTCTGTCAAAGTCAAGATTTTCGAATGACTTGTAAGGGAACGGATGGAGCGCAATCGGTCTGATCAGGCCGGCCTTGATGCCTTCTGCTCTCAGTTCCTTTACTGCGATACGAGCGATACGGGCGGAAATACCATAGGAGGTCAGGATGATTTCGGCGTCGTCTACCATGATCTCTTCGACTCTTACATCCTTGTCAACCCAGGATTGATACAATGCAGCTGCAGCCTTATTGGCCTCTTCGAAACCGCCGCCAACGCCGCCCGGCAGGATTCTTACCTGTTCTTCCGGCGTGTGTCCTACAGCGGAAACGGATCTGCGGGCTGCCTTCAGTGCGGCAACTTCTTCCTGCGTCTTCATCGGAGGCAGTTCTACAGGTTCCATCATGGTGCCCATGACGCCGTCGGTCAGGATCAGGACCGGGTTGCAGTCTCTCTCCGCCAGATCAAAGGCTTCATAGGTCATGTCAACCGCTTCCTGTACGGTGGAAGGAGACAGTACGATCATTTCAAAACCGCCGTTGCCGGAGGCTTTGGTTGCCTGCAGGTAATCCTGCTGTGCAGGCTGGATCGCGCCGATGCCAGGGCCGCCTCTTCCTACGTTCACATAGACGATCGGAAGACGTGCCGCTGCGCAGTAGGATACGCCTTCGCTGTAAAGGCTGATGCCTGTACTGGAGGATGAGCTCATGGCTCTCGTTCCTGTCTGGATCGCGCCATAAAGCATGTTTACGGATGCAACTTCACTCTCGCCCTGAACGAAAACGCCGTCCACTTCCGGCATTCTTCTTGCGAAATATTCAGGGATCTCATTCTGCGGTGTGATAGGGTATCCAGCGAAAAATCTGCAGCCGGCTCTGGTAGCTGCTTCTGCAATCGCTTCGCAGCCCTTCATAAATACTCTTGCCATTTTTTCTAAACCTCCCTATAAACTTCGATCGCTGCGTCAGGACATACAACGCCGCATGATGCGCATCCGATGCAGTCGTCCGGATTTGCAGCTACTACATAGCGGTAGCCTTTAGAATTAACTTTTTCGCCAATTGCGAGTACTTTCTTAGGGCAGAATTTAACGCAATAGCCGCAGCTCTTGCAGCTCTCTGCTCTAATTTCTACTTTTCCTTTTGCCATTTTGATTACCTCCTAATTGGTGCATGACAGACCGGGAGAATGCGGTCTCACCCGGCCATATTCAAAAACCCGCCGTAGATATGCGGATTCGTTGACAATATATCTGCTACAGATTCCACTCATAGGTGAGATAGAGTCTGATCGGGATCAAAGGGGTTTCCGTCCGGCCTTCGATCTCCGGACAAAGGGATTCCAATGCGCACAGATAATCGATGCTCAGATATTCTGAAATCAAATCTGC
Source organism: uncultured Senimuribacter sp. (assembly GCA_964525085.1). Taxonomy (GTDB): domain Bacteria; phylum Bacillota; class Clostridia; order Peptostreptococcales; family Anaerovoracaceae; genus Senimuribacter. The sequence continues at coordinate 996 of CAZGED010000043.1, read as the reverse complement.
CACCTTCTCATGTCCTGTTAAAACCTCTTCCGCCGTAGTCGTGACGCCCACGTTCGGGTTGCTCATGATCGACACGTTCTCCAGCTTGATGCGGGCCATGCCCAGGACCCTTGCCATGGTTCCGTCAATGGTAATCAGATCCCTGGACCAAGGCCTGTAGGCGTTAATCACGAAGAAGTTCTGCGTATTCGGCCTGTTGAGGAACGGCCCGAATGCGCCGATCAGTCTGGCTCCGATGTGGTCGCCGCCCACGTCCAGGATCACCACGGCCTCTTCATCGTCCAGCAGCTCCCGAACGCCGCCCGGCACAGTCGGGGCATCGAAAAACTGCTCCTGATAGTGGAACTCGATCCCCTTGGCCTCCAGCTGATCTCTTACGTCTCTGGATCTGAATAACGGTTTCGTCTGGTCCATATCGAAGAAATGGATCTTCCTCTCACTGAGTTCGGAAAGCCCCATGGCGAAATTGATTGCAATTTCGCTCTTTCCGCAGCCCGCTTCTCCGACAAAGACAAAGTTCTTCTTTGTCTTCAGAAATTCTCTAAAAATGCGTTCCATCGAAACCTCCCCGTTGTGTTTCTTCTTACACCTCCATTGTAACCAATTCGACGCATAATGTCAAATTATTTTTCAGATAATATTACTTTTTGTTTGGTAAAAATCGGAAGCGGCCGGGAACCCCGCTCCGATGCCGCGTCGAAGCGGCCGCTTTGGGAAATGCATTTCGGAGGGAAAGCGAAAACAGGCGGCCTCTTCCGAGGCCGCCCCATCATAAAAAGCGATATTCTTACGAAACTCTGTTCTTATCTCTCCACAACAACTGCAGTTCCCATGCCGCCGCCGATGCACCGCGTTGCCAGACCCCGCTTCGCATCTCTCTTCTCCATCTCGTAGATCAGGGAGATCAGGATTCTTGCGCCGGAAGCTCCGATCGGGTGTCCCAGAGCGATCGCGCCGCCGTTTACGTTCAGCTTGGAAGCGTCAAATCCCAGTTCC